>CAZDDA010000117.1:0-6994 GCA_964504085.1 uncultured Thermotogae bacterium
CCTTGCACGGCGATCCTCGACTTATCTACGTCGATTCCGAGGCGCTGAAGGACTCCGAGGGCCGTAAACATGACCCCCCGCCCCGTCGCTTCCTTTCGCCCACGGGCGCCGCCTAATTCGATGGACTTGCCTGTGACGATCCCCGGGACCGGTTCACCGCTGAGCAGGCTGGCCGTATCGACGATCCAGTTCATCACGGAGGCGTTGGTGTTGACGTCCGGTGCAGGGATGTCGCGCTTGGTGCCGATGAGCGGGAAGATCTTCGCCGTGTAACATCGGGTCATCCGCTCCAGTTCGCGCTGAGACAGCCTTGTAGGATCGCAGGCGATCCCGCCCTTTCCACCGCCATAGGGGACGTTGACCACGGCGCACTTCCAGGTCATCCATCCTGCCAGGGCCTTGACCTCGTCCATCGTCACGCCGACGTGGTAACGGATGCCGCCTTTGCAGGGGCCGCGAGCGTTGTTGTACTGCACCCGATAGCCGGTGAAAACTTCGATCTCTCCGTCGTCTCGCGTAATCGGAACACTTACCTCCAACGAACGGCCTGGCCGACGAAGGATCTCCCATATGCCCGATGGAATATCAGTCTGTTCCCGGGCCAAATCCAGTTGCCGCAGCATCATTTCATAGGGATTGATCCTTGTCTCTAGGGTCTGTTGCTGCAGAAGTCCGATGTTTTTGTTGGTTGTCACGGAGTCCTCACCTCGTACGCACAGGATAGCTGGTCTGCCAAAAGAGCTGTAGGTTAGACAGCAAAGGCGAAACTTCATTCTTGCACGTTGCGCGTGGCAGAGTTGCGAAGTCGCCTGTCATTGTTCTGCCGCTCGAACCGTTTAAATGACCGCCTTCCATCGTTCAAATGACCGTCTTTTTTCTCTCCCACCGACTCCGAGCAGCCTTCGAGATGAATTGGCTGTGGCTGTTTCAAGGCGTGGGCAAAACTGCAATCGCCATCTACCCTGAGTGTGACCATGAAAGATGCGACGACTGCCGAGGCTGCTTGCGATACTGAGTGGGGCATTGCAAGCGGGAGTTGCGCATCGTTGCACATCCGATATCCGCCCGGCGAACTGATCTATCAGGCGGAGACCTACGCGGCTGGGATATACCTCATTGTTCGTGGATTGGTGAGTGACCACCATGCGATGCAGATTGGGGGGCATCGTTCTCCTGTGCTGGAGATTCTGGGGCCGGGGGATCTGATCGGGCTTGACACGCTATTGGAGCGTCCCGCCAATTTGCATCTGACCAGTGCTCGGGCAATCACCGAGGTGGCTTTGCGCTTTTTTGAGCGCGATGTCTTTCAGCAGATACTCCGTGATCAACCAGTTGTTTGCCGACGTTATTTGGACTACCTCAACTACCGCTTCCACGCGCTCAAGAAGTCGACCTCCCCACCGATTGTCGCATCGATTGAAGGGAGATTATGCTCTCTGCTTCTTCACCTGGCACAGCGCTTCGGCGAGTTGCATGAGAGCGGAAGTGTGCTGCTTCCCAGTGGAATCTCAACTGAACGGCTTCCGGAATTGCTGGGGATCTCGAGGCGCCGTGCGAGAACCGTCCTTGCCTGTCTGCCTGAATTGCGGCAAGCTGGTGAACGGCTCATCATCTCAGTTGAGGCATTGCAGCGGTGGCTTGCTGGCGATTGAGCGCCTGCCCCCATTCATCCTAGAGCGTCTCCTCCATGATGGACAAATAGAAGGGTGTGGCCCGCGCCTTTTCTTTGAGCTTTGCAAAATCTTGAATCGTTATCTTGTTCGGAGAGGTGCTGATCAGCCCGCGCTCGCGGAATTGTCTTAGAACTCTTGACAGCGTCTCGATGGACACGCCCAGGATCTCAGCCATTGTCTGGCGAGAAATCGGAAGATCCAAGACAACCGTTGTGTCTTCCTTGTCTCCGTACTTCTTTGTCAGGGCAATGAGCAGGAGCGCTAGGTTGCGATCAATCGTTTCCACTGCTTCCCGGGTCAGCTTGAACTCGAGCATAAGCACCTCGCGGGAGAGCCACCGGCACAGGTCTTCATGAATGGAGGGGTGAGCTTTGCTGAACGCAAGGATGTTCGACCGCTCAACAAAGAGCAGTGTCGATGGGACAATGGCTTTGGCAAACTGGGCGTTGATCGGTTCCCTTCCTAGAAAGGCTGGTTCCAGGCCGAACCATTCGCCGGAGGCCAAGAAGCGTAAACATCGTTTCTGCCATCCTTTGCTTGCGTACTTCCCTATCGAAATAAGTCCTGATTCAACAACGTAAACGCCTGCGGCATAGGAGCCCTCCTGGGCGATGAGTTCTCCCTCGTCATAGCGCACGTGAAGAGACATTCGCTTTAGCTCCTTCACCTCCACGGGGTCGAGCGCGGGGAGGACTTTCTGAAGAAACTTCTGCGTCCCTTTTGAGTCAGGCTCTGGACTAATCATGGTATCGCTGATTGTAGATGAATGGCGCGACCGGTACCAGCGTACCTTTCATGAACTCGAGACTATGAAAGCTCAAGCAATCCGCCGTCACATCTATGATGAGCTGTTGAACGCGGAGAGCTGGTTCGCAAGCCACGCGACCCATCGATCAGTGCCCTGTCCGGTCTTGCAGGAAACCTCGAAAATTTCCGCTTCCTCGTTCAATCCTCTAACCGCTTCGCAGAATGCCTGCAGGTCGAAATCTACGTACGGCAAGAGGTCGATTTTGTTCAAGACCACCAGGTTCGCGTTGCTGAACATGACCGGGTATTTGAGCGGTTTGTCGTCGCCCTCGGGCACGCTGGCAACAAGAACGTTTCGATCTTCACCGAGTGCAAACGAGGCGGGACAGATCAGATTGCCAACGTTTTCGATGAACAGTAGATCGATCTCTTGTAGGGGCAGATTGTCAAACGCGTTTGAGAGCATGGTTGCATCGAGGTGGCACGTGCCGCCGGTGTTGATCTGAACGACAGGGATCCCTTCTTTGGCCACTGTTTCGGCGTCGACACTCGAGGAGACGTCGCCCTCGATGACACCGATCCTGGTCTTTGCCTTCAA
This sequence comes from uncultured Thermotogae bacterium, assembly GCA_964504085.1. Lineage (GTDB taxonomy): Bacteria > Bipolaricaulota > Bipolaricaulia > UBA7950 > UBA9294 > CAZDDA01. Next base: position 3,019 of record CAZDDA010000117.1, read on the forward strand.
CTGCCTGATCGTCTCCATGACGAGGCTGGTCTTGCCCGCTCCCGGTGAGGCGGTGATGTTGATGGCGAATACGCCATTTCGATCCAACAGTTCACGATTTTCCTTTGCCCGTTGATCGTTTGCGGAGAGAATGTCTCTCAGAATCTTTATCTCCATCATGGCACCTCTATGCTTTCGAGATATAGTTCCTTGCCTTCAACGATGTCGATCCCGGTGGTTCGGCAGTGAGGGCAAGTCCAGTCAAGCCCGTTGAGCGTGAACGCCTTGCCGCAGCCCCGGCAACGGGCCTTGGGGGTCACCCTCCTAATAGAGAGTTGTGCACCCTCGGCGATGGTCCCCTTGCTCAGGAATTCGAAATAGAATCGCACGCAGTCATCGACGACTCCCGACATCTCACCGATGACCAGGCGGATACCCTCGACTTTCTCGGCCCCGTTTTCCTGCGCCTGTTCGACAACCAAATCCAGCATCGTCTTCGTAATGGATAGCTCGTGCATCGTCAGCAGATCCTCGGCAGAAGGTCTCCGGTCAACATATCGACGATGCGGGTTGTCCCTAGGGGGGTCTTCATCACAACGCGGCCGGGATCTCCTTCCGCCACCTCGCCGATGATCACGGCCTGTTCTCCGTAGCGGTTTGCCCGCATCGCCTCGAGCACGTGCTGTGCATCCGACGCAGCGACCACCGCCACGAGTTTGCCCTCGTTGGCTACGTACAATGGGTCGAAGCCGAGCATCTCACAGGCCGCCAACACCTCCTCGCGCACCGGGACCTGCTCCTCCTCGATGAGGATCTTCACTTGGGATTGCCGCGCGAGTTCGTTCAGTGTGGTGGCCAGGCCGCCACGCGTTGGGTCGCGCAGGCAATGGATGTTCGGGCTTGCCTTAAGCATCGAAGCCACCAAATCGTTCAGCGGCGCGCAGTCGCTCGTAAGTTGTGTAGAGAAGCTTAGGCCTTCGCGCTTGCTGATCACTGCAATTCCGTGATCACCGATCGGGCCGGACAGGAGGATCTTGTCTCCCGGCCTTGCGTTTTCTCCGGAGATATCGGCGTTCTGTGCTACCGTGCCCACACCGGCAGTGTTGATGTAGAGTTTATCGACACTTCCGCGATCTACGACCTTGGTATCGCCGGTGACGATGGCCACCCCGGCTTCATCAGCGGTTTCCTTCACGGAGGCAACCACTGCTTCCAGATCCTTCTTCGAGAATCCCTCCTCAATGATGAACGAAAGGGACAGATAGAGGGGACATGCGCCGGACATGGCGAGGTCATTGACCGTACCGCAGACGGCGAGCTTGCCAATATCCCCACCCGGGAAGAAGATGGGCGTCACCACGTAGCTGTCGGTGGTAAAGGCCAGCCGGCCGCTCACATTGAACACGGCCGAGTCGTCCAGCTTGGCGAGAAGAGGATTGTCGAGCACGTCGACGAACGTTCTTTGCACCAGGCCGTGAGCGAGCTTTCCCCCGCTTCCGTGTGCCATCAGGATCTCATCCGCCACGGTTGCCTCCTTCATAGAGGTAGTATGCGGAGCAACTTCCCTCTGCGGAGACCATGCACGGGCCGACCGGATTCACGGGCGTGCATGCTTTGCCGAACAGGTTGCAATCCGGTGGTGTGTTGATTCCACGCAGGATGGCGCCGCAGATACAGCCTTCGGGCTCCCGTGTTGGACCGGGGTCGATGTCGAACACGCAGTCGGCGTCGAAGCGTTGATACGTCCTTCTCAGTCTCAATCCACTGTTGGGAATCGTGCCCATTCCTCGCCAGTGGGCCGAGCAGTGCTCGAAGACGTTGTCCATCAGCCGCAGTGCTTCGGGGTTGCCTTCTGGCTGTACCCCCCTTCGGTAAGCGATCTCCACCTTGGAGTCTCGTCCTTCGACCTGGGCCACCAGCATGTCGACGCACTGCAGCACATCCAACGGCTCAAAACCCGATACCACACAGGGGATCCCGTAATCGCGGGCGACGAATTCCCACGCGGTCGACCCGATGACTGCTGACACGTGACCGGGGCAGATGAGGCCATCAAGTCTCACTTCTCCTGAGTCAAGCAGCGTCTTGATCACCGGTGGACAGAGTTTGTGCAGGGAAAGAACGGTGTAGTTCTCAAGACGCTTTTCCTCGGCCTGGAGGACGGACGCCGCGATTGTAGGGGCGGTGGTCTCGAATCCGATTCCCAGGAAGACCACTCGCTTGTCGGGATTCTCTTCGGCCATTCGAACGGCATCCATGGTCGAGTAGACCATGCGGACGTCCGCGCCTTCCGCCTTTGTCTGTTGAAGGCTGGAAAAGCTGCCGGGGACTTTCAGCATATCGCCGAAGGTCGCAATGATCACATCGGGCACCTGGGCCAAGGCAATGGCCTTGTCCAAATCGGCGGTGGCGGTTACACAGACCGGGCACCCCGGACCGGAAAGCATTTCTATCGTCTCCGGAAGCGCTTGCCGGATGCCGTAGCGGAAGATCGTCACGGTATGTCCGCCGCAGAACTCCATGAACCTTGCGGACATCTTTGACCGGTGGTGAATCTGGGAGATCACCCCTTTGGCGAGCGCTGAGTCTCTGAATTCGGAGAGGAACTTCAATGCTCCTCCTGTGCCGCCTGTGCGAGCTGCTCAAAGAGCTTGAGGGTCTCCAGAGCTTCCTGTTGATCGAGGATGTTTATCGCATAGCCGGTGTGAACGATTACGTAGTCCCCCACTTCGGCTTCCGGGGTCAGCCGAAGGCTGATCCTGCGGGCGATACCGCCCATGTCTACTTCGGCTTCGTGGTTCTTGTCGATCGACTTGATCAGCGCTGGAATGGCCAGACACATGCTTCCTCCTATGTCATACTAGCGGAAATTGGCGATCACTGCCTGCCCCAAGGAGATCCCGGCGTCATTGCACGGTACGCGACGATGCGTCAATACGGTGAAGGACTCCCGCTTCAACGCGGCGGTAACCAAGCGCAAAAGCGGCCGATTCTGAAAGACACCTCCGCTCAGGGCCACTTGGTTGATTCCGCGCTCCTCCGCGATCTGTCTGCACATCGAAGTGATGGCGTCGGCAACCGTCCGGTGAAACTTGGCCGATATACTTTCTACCGGTGTTCCCCTCTTCACGTCGTGGATGATTGCCTCGAAAAGCTTCCCCAATCGAACGACCCACATTCCCCGTTGCTGATCGATGGAACAGGGGTAGACGTCAGTTTCCGTCACCTCGTCTGCAACTGCCATTTCCAGTTCGATCGCCGCCTGGGCATCGTAGTCAATCGCTTGCCGCACTCCGGTCAACGCAGCGACGGCGGCAAACAACCGGCCGGCCGATGAGGTCAACGGGGAATTGATTCCCTTTTTCAGTTGCTGTTTGATCACTTCACGCTCGATTGGATCGACCTTGTGGAGGGGCAGGCCCGCCAAGGGCACATCCTCCCCGAGCAGCGTGTAGAGGTAGCCCAAGGCCATGCGGTATGGTTTCTTGATGGCGGCTTCCCCGCCGGGCAAGGGTACGACCTCCAGGTGACCTGCTCGTTCGAAGCCGTGCCAATCGGCGACCAAGAACTCCCCTCCCCAGATTGTGTCGTCGCTGCCGTAACCGGTTCCGTCGAAGGCCACGCCGATCACGGGGCCTTCAACCCCGTTGTCCGCGAGGCAGCCTGCGATGTGTGCGTGATGGTGCTGTACTGGGACCAGTTTCAATCCTTCTCTGGCCCCCAGCTCAAGAGCTTGTTTAGTTGCGATATACTCCGGGTGCATGTCGTAGGCCACGGTCTGTGGTTTGATGCGAAACAGATGCTCGTAGAGCGCGATGGTGTCCTCGAAGTGTTGCAGAGTCTCCTCATTCTGCATGTCGCCGATGTGCTGGCTCAAGAACGCGTGCCGGCCGTGCGTGAGGCAAATCGTGTTCTTGAGTTCTGCGCCACAGGCGAGTACCTGTTTTGCCTCAAACGGAAGACGGATCGGATGCGGCGCATAGCCGCGCGCACGCCG
>CAZDDA010000118.1:0-6956 GCA_964504085.1 uncultured Thermotogae bacterium
GCTTCGGAAAGAGGATGATGGCTGCAGCAGCGAACAAGAAAACCGGGGCAGTGCTTGTGGTTGGCGGAGGCATTGGCGGTATGCAGGCCTCCCTGGACCTCGCTAATGCGGGGTTCAAAGTCTACCTCGTTGAGAAGGGCCCCGCAATCGGCGGGGTAATGTCCCAGCTCGACAAGACTTTTCCCACCAATGACTGCGCGATGTGTACCCTTGCTCCTCGGATGGTCGAGTGCGGCAACCATATCAACGTTGAGAAACTGACCTACTCCGAGGTGGAGAGCATCGAGGGGACACCTGGATCCTTCAAGGTCCGCGTAAGAAAGAAAGCCCGCTCCGTAGATCCTGACAAGTGCACCGGTTGCGGAGAGTGCATGGAGAGCTGCCTAGTGCGCAATTACGCCTATCTTGCACCGTTGACGCCGGAGTTGGTGGAGCTTGCCCCCGACGAAGAGGCTGAGGTGAACCGCGTCCTGCAAGAGCATGGGAAAGAGAAAGCGTCCTTACTTCCCGTACTACAGGGCATCAACGCGCGGTATAACTGGCTTCCGCCGGCCGCAGTCAGCAAGGTGTCCGAGGCTTTGGGGATCCCTCTTTCCAGGGTTCTTCGCATCGCCACGTTCTACAACATGTTCAGTTTCGAACCCCGGGGCGAGCTGATGGTCCGGGTTTGCCTGGGGACGGCGTGCTACGTCAAGGGGGGCGGGAGAATCCTCGAGGCCGTTCAGAGAGAATTGAATATCGACGTTGGAGGAACAACAGAAGATTTGAAATTCAGTCTGGAAACCGTCTCGTGTGTCGGTTGCTGCGGACAATCGCCGGTCATAACCGTCAACGACGACATCTTTGGATATCTCACTCAAGACAAGATACCCGATATTCTCGCGTCATATACTTAAGACGTGAAGGTCGGATTGCGCCGGGCACCACTGAATCGGAGGTAACGTGACAAAACTGAAGCCCGAAGACTTGAGCGAGATTGCAGAGAAAGTGAAGCGAACCATGCTCTTACGTGAGGGAGAAGGGCGCGTGCGAGTCATGGTGCACATGGGGACCTGTGGCATTGCGGCCGGAGCGCGGGCGGTCATGAAAGCAGTGCTCGACGAAATTGAGGCCAAAAATTTGAGAGACGTCCTGGTGACGGCCTCCAGCTGTGCTGGCCTGTGCAGCCGGGAACCGATGATGACAGTGGAAGTTCCCGACCAACCCCCCGTCAAGTACGTTGACCTGACCCCGGAAAAAGTTGAAGAGATCTTCGCTCAGCACATCGTTGGCGGAAAGGTCATCGATAAGTACGCCCTTGCACAGGGTAGCGAAAGGATGCTGTAACGATGGCATACCGTACCAACGCGATGATCTGCACCTGTACCAACTGTGTTTCCAACGGTGCATTGCGGGTTAAAAAAGCGTTGGAGGCAGAAATCAGCAAACAGCATCTGGAAGACGACGTGCAAATCGTTCCAACCGGTGCAAGTGGCCTCTGTGTCAAGGGACCGATTCTCATCGTCCAGCCCGAAGGCATCTTCTATCAGCTGCTTACCGAGAAGGACGTGCCTCATCTGGTGGAAGAGCATTTCTTGAAAGGGCGCCCGGTGAAGTCGTTGATGTATGTGCATCCTGGAGAAGAGACCCCGATCCCCAATATCCGCGACATTCCTTTCTTCAAGAATCAGCGACTTATCGCCCTGAGAAACCGCGGCCTGATCGATCCTGACGCAATCGATGAATACATCGCCCGCGATGGGTACCAGGCGTTGGCCAAGGCGCTAACGTCGATGACTCCGGAAGAGGTCATCGCAGAGATCAAGGCGTCCGGCCTTCGCGGCCGTGGGGGCGGCGGATTCCCCACCGGTCGAAAGTGGGAACTGTGTCGCGCGTCCTCCGAGACGCCGAAGTACATCATCTGTAACGCCGACGAAGGAGATCCCGGCGCGTTCATGGACCGCAGCGTCCTGGAAGCCGATCCGCACTCCGTCATCGAAGGGATGTGCATTGGCGCCTACGCCATGGGAAGTTCCCAGGGATACATTTACGCCAGGGTGGAGTATCCGTTGGCCATCAAGCGCATGAAAACGGCCGTTGAACAAGCACGCGAATACGGACTCGTTGGAAAGGACATCTTCGGAACGGGATTCGACTTCGACCTCGAGGTCTTCCAAGGCGCGGGAGCATTTGTCTGCGGTGAAGAGACCTCTCTGATTGCCTCAATTGAGGGCAGACCTCCCGAACCGAGGATGCGCCCCCCCTATCCCGCCGAGTCGGGGCTGTGGGGAAAGCCAACCAACATCAACAACGTGGAAACCTGGGCCAACGTGCCGGTGATCATCAATTGGGGCGCCAAATGGTTCTCCGATATCGGAACGGACACCAGCAAAGGCACGAAGGTCTTTTCTCTGGCCGGAAACGTCAACAACGCGGGCTTGGTGGAGGTTCCGATGGGAATCACCCTCCGTGAGATCGTGTACGACATCGGCGGTGGTATCCCCAATGGAAAGAATCTCAAGGCCGTCCAAACAGGAGGGCCCTCAGGAGGGTTTATTCCCGGAGATCTGCTCGACCTGGCGGTGGATTACGATCGGTTGCAGGAAGCAGGAGCAATCATGGGTTCAGGCGGGATGATCGTTGTTGATGAGGAAACGTGCATGGTCGATATGGCCAAGTACTTCCTCAAATTCACCACCTCCGAATCCTGTGGTCGGTGCAACGCATGTCGTGAGGGACTTCAGGCGATGTACCAGATTCTCACCGATATCTGCGCTGGAAACGGAAGAGAGGGAGACATCGAGCTTCTCGAAGAATTGGCACCGGCAGTGAAAGACGCCTCGTTGTGCGCCCTGGGTCGTACCGCCCCCAATCCCGTTCTAACGACGTTGCGCTACTTCAAGGATGAATACGAGGCCCACATCAATGAGCAACGTTGCCCGGCCGGCGTGTGTAAGGCCCTGATTGAATACTCCATCGATCCCGACGCGTGCAAGGCGTGCATGTTGTGTGTCAAGAATTGCCCCCAAGGTGCGATTTCAGGGGAGGAGAAGCAACCACCAAATATAGACCAGGAAGCGTGCATCAAGTGCGGCGTCTGCCGCGATGTGTGCAAGTTCGGGGCGGTCAAGGTGCAATGAAGCTGGAAAACGTATTGGAGATACTCGAAGCGAAATCGGCCTGGGAAGACGCTGATTGCACGCAATGCGGAACTCGCGAGGTCACATCCTGCCAAGCGAGCGACCTCATCAGCGATATCTTGTCCTTCCGCGGTCCCGATTCGTTGCTTCTAACCGGACTCACCAATACACAAGTTGTTCGTGCCGCGGAGATTCTGGACTTCGTTGCCATCTGTTTTGTTCGCGGGAAGAGACCTCAGTCGGAGACGGTCAAACTCGCGGAAGAGAAGGGAATACCCCTGTTGGCCACGCCCCTTTTGATGTACGAGGCCTGCGGCCGACTGTACGCAGCGGGGTTGCCCGCCGGCACACGCAAGGAGGCCGTCAACGATTGCCTGAGCTAGAGATCACCAAGATCCAGGAACTCGTTTACGAGCTGCGGGTTGGAGATGTGATGCGAACCGATGTCGTTATAGTCACACCGGCAACCCCAGTGAGTTGCCTTCGTGAGATTCTGCGCGATCATCGCATCTCGGGCACGCCTGTTGTCGAAAATGGCCGATTGGTGGGCATTATCAGCGTGGAAGATTTCATCGGGTGGCTGGCAGAAGGAGCCCCCGACTGTGTGATTGCCGACCGGATGACCAGGGACGTTATAACAGTCTTCGATGACGAGCCGCTCATCCAGGCGATCAACAAACTTGAGCGGTTTGGGTTTGGCCGTTTTCCGGTCCTCAAGAGAGGTTTGGAAGAGGTTGTCGGCGTGCTCACCAAGGGAGACAGCATCGCCGGACTGCTCAAGAAACTGGATGTCGACTATCGACACGCGGAAACACGAAGCGCCAGGTCAAGACATATCTTCGAGGATATTATTGCTGACCGCAGTTCGTTGATCTTTGAATACGATGTTGCCGGCGGAGACATCGAGCGGGCTGGCATTAGTGCCAGTGGGTTAAAGACATCACTCAAGCGACTCGGAATCAGCCCTCAGACGGTGCGGCGGGCCGCTATCGCCACCTACGAGGCAGAGATGAACCTCATCTTCTTCACCGGTGGTGGTCAGATTACCGCGCGGGTTGAACCCGAGTTGATTCGACTTGAGGTGACGGACGACGGTCCTGGAATCGAGGACATCGAGCAGGCAAGACAGCCGGGCTTTTCCACAGCACCGGACTGGGTACGGGAGCTTGGCTTCGGTGCGGGTATGGGTTTACACAACATCGAAACGTGTGCCGACAGAATGCAGCTTGATTCATCAGCAGGGGTGGGAACGCGACTTGAGGTCAACATCCTGTCAGGAGATGGACGTGACGCTGTATGAGATCGTGCAGAGTCTTGAGCTTGAGGTGAGAGCGGGTGCTGGGTCGCTTTCGAACGAGGTCCGCGGTGGGTATGCAAGCGATCTTCTCAGCGATGTGCTCGCGAATGCGCAGGAAGGAGACTTGTGGGTGACCCTACAGACCCATCAGAACACGGTCGCTGTAGCAAGTATGAAAGGTCTAGCGGGAATCGTTCTGGTCAACGGTCGCAACCCGGAGACAGATACGCTCCAAAAAGCGGAGGAGGAGGAGATTCCGTTGCTTGTGAGCGCGCTTCCGTCATTTGAGCTGATCGGGCGATTGTACAAGTCAGGGCTTTCTGGCATCAGAAGGTGAGGGTTTTACATGCAGATCTCCATATCCATACTTGCCTATCGCCCTGTGCTGAGACGGAAATGTCCCCTTTCACGGTGGCCCGGCTGGCGAGGCAGAGAGGATTGGATGTGATTGCCATCTGCGACCATAACTCTGCGGAGAACGTCACGGCAGTTAGAACCGCGGCAAGGCCGATCGGACTCGCCGTGATCGGAGGAATGGAGATTACGTCGCAGGAAGAGGTGCATGTGTTGGGGCTTTTCCCGGAGGACGACAGCCTCGCCGCGGCCCAGGATGTGGTCTATGAGCACCTCGCCGGAGAGAACGACCCAAACATGTTCGGCGAGCAATTGGTAATGAACGAGCAGGAAAAAGTCATTCAGAGTAACCCCAAGTTGTTGATCGGCGCCACCGATTTAACGCTCGAGGATGTGGTGCAGACCATTCACGAGCTCGGTGGCCTTGCGATCGCTTCTCATGTGGATCGCCCAAGCTTCAGCGTGGTTAGCCAGCTGGGGTTCATCCCGCAAGGACTGGGACTTGATGCAGTAGAGTCATGCTCAGATAGAGTTTCAGCATCGGCTGAGGGGCTGCCGATGATTAGCTCCTCAGATGCGCACCGTCCCGGACAGATCGGCACAAGATGCACCCGCTTTCTTATCGATGACCCGACGATAGCAGAGATAGGAATGGCCCTAAAGAACGTTGGTGGACGAAGGATCCTGATGGAACAATGAAAGACCTTTCGCTTCACCTCCTGGACATCGTGGAGAACTCGATCCGTGCGGAGGCAAAACGGGTCGAGATCTCGGTGGTGGAGGACGAGGAAAGTGATCTGTTGATGCTCAAGGTCGAGGATGATGGAAAGGGAATGGAGACAGAGGCACTGCGCCGTGCAACCCAGCCCTTCTTCTCAACGAAACCGGGGCGAAGGGTCGGATTGGGGCTCGCTTTGCTTGCACAGGCAGCTCGAGAAGCGAATGGCGGCTTCGAGATCTCGTCAGCGCCAGGAACCGGGACGAAGATCAAAGCGACCTTCCATTACAGCCATCCAGACCGAAAGCCGTTGGGCGACATCCCGGCAACCCTGGAAACACTGATGATTGGTAACCCCGGCGTCGATTTCCTTTATGAGCACAGGAAAGGCAATAGGACTATGCGGATTGACACGCGGGAAGTAGGACAACAATGAGTGATATCACGCTAACGATCGACGAACAGCAGGTGAGCCTCGATCCCGGAAGTACCGTATTGGAAGGCTGCGAGGAGCTGGGAATCAAGATCCCTACGCTCTGTTATCATAAGGCCCTGGCCGGTTACGGGGCCTGTCGCCTTTGTCTGGTCGAAGTGGAGCAGAACGGACGAACGGATATCCAGGCATCGTGTACCTTCCCGGTGCAAGAGGGGCTGGTTGTTCGCACGAACACGGAACGCGTTCAGCGGACGCGCCGCATCATGGCCGAACTTCTGTTGGCGCGTTGCCCTGAAGTAGAGAAGGTGAAAGAGGTTGCCGCCGAACTGGGAGTCACCGAAGCACGATTCCCGAAAAAGAACGAGGATTGTATCCTCTGTGGGCTGTGCACCCGGGTCTGTTCCGAACTGATGAAATCAGGGGCGATCGATTTTCGTGGCCGCGGCAACACCCGCGAGATCGGCCCGGCCTACGACAAGCACTCACCGATCTGCATGGCCTGCGGAGCCTGCGCGGTGGTGTGTCCGACTGGTGCGGTGGACCTTCATGAGGTCTCCTCTCGGCCGCCGCGTCCCGTGACCTCCGCCTACGACGCTGGCTTGGTTCAGCGATCTTCCATCTACATTCCGTATCAGCAAGCGATCCCCAAGGTGCCCGTGATTGACCGCAACACCTGCATGCACTTTTTGAAGGACGAAAACCTCGACGCCTGCCGTGCGTGCGAGAGTGCTTGTTCGGCCAAAGCCATCGACTATTCGCAGGAAGACGAGATTGTGGAAATTGACGTGGGAGCCGCGATTCTCTCGCCGGGGTTCTGTCTTTTCGACGCCAACCAGAAACTCGAATTGGGCTACTCTGGGGCACCTAATGTCCTCACGAGTCTGCAATTCGAGCGACTCCAATCAGCCAGCGGTCCCTACGAAGGAGAGATTCTACGGCCGTCGGATGAGAAACATCCGCACAGCGTTGCCTTTATCCAGTGCGTCGGCTCCAGAGACTACGACCACAACTACTGCTCCTCGGTCTGCTGCA
>CAZDDA010000119.1:0-6881 GCA_964504085.1 uncultured Thermotogae bacterium
GATTGATGTACAAGGCATTCTGCCCCACATACGGGAAGAGCCGGTGATAGAGATTGGGATTCTTGGAGATCCCGCTTTGGAAAGCCCGTTCGTTGACGTAAACGACAATAACCGCAAGTTCGGTCCCACCAGCATTAATGTTGAGCACCCCAACAAGATCCCGGTCCAAACCGGTCTGAGAGGCAATCTGATCGACCGACTGGGCTGAAACGCACAAGCCCACAAAAAGAAGACACAGGCAGCACAGTATCAGATTTCTTCCTGCCACTCGAACATGCATCATTAGGAAGTTCCCTCTACTCTCGAAGCAGCTACAAAAACAGAAGTGATCGACAGACCTAGCAGGGGCCGCCGCACCAAAAGCCGGCAAACGCGAAGATCCAAAAGGCCCAAAACAGGGACAGAAGCAACCAAGCCTCCAGCGTCATATTACACCTCCTGGCAAAACGTAGCATAGCACAAACATCTCGCCGCAGCAAGAAAGAAGTGTTCTACGTCCCTCTCTACCTTTCCTGTGCGGCCTGGAGGACCCCCCAGGTCGCTTCGTGGACAAAAACAGTGACAGCGCCGAGGCTGGAATCGCCGTCTCTGACAAAGACACGGCCCACGATCTCCGCTTTCCCCTCGTCTTCCTCGTCCTCAAGTTGCTTCACAACGATGTTGCCCGTGTTGGGAGAGGGGATGGTGAAGAAGAAGACAACTCGGTTGATCTGTTCGTTCGGCGCGGTGCCGCCTTCGCCCGCGGTTTGGCCAGCATCTGAAACAGGGGCCACAAAGATCATGACGGGGAAATCCTCTTGCGACGCGGCATAATCGGAGAAGAACTCGGCCAAGAAGACAGCGGTGGCTGTCTGACGATAATCGGTGGAGAGCGTGTCAAAATACTCCGCTATTCTAGAGCGAACGCCGCCGGAATTCACCGTCGGCGTTTCACCCGATGTCTCGGCGAGGCCTCCGGCCGGCAGCGGGTCTGGTGTGACGTAGTCGAAGCTCCGCTCATGGATGAGTTCGTTTTGCGTGTCCTCAAGACGGAGGGTCGCGCGGTAATGTCTCCCGGGAATCGCCTCGACAGCAGGTGAGAGGCTGAAGAATTTGCTGATCCCGACGCAATTACGACGCTCCGGCCGCGCGTCCTTTACCAACACCTCTTCTGATCCATTCTCGACAACGGACATCGTCCATTCCGTACGCAGAGCCATGCACCGAGGAGCCGCGTCGTATTCCATCCACACGCTGAACGTGAGTATCGGCTCCCCGGTCCTTGGGTGGGACGTTACGGAGTGACTGGCGTCGGTCTCCGTCCAGGTGACCCCCGCAGCAGAGAATGCCAACCCTGCAACCAACATCCACACTGCCGCCGTGCACATTCCTCGTCTCATCGATCCCTCCTTGAGCACCATTATAGAAGCCCGGACACAATCCAAAAGACCTCCGGTCATCAACGGGATGAGTCAAACCCTGTCTCACCTTCCGATGCGTTAGAAGCTCATATAGAGGGAGACAATCGGAACAGAAACCGCGCCTGTTGGGATGCCAAAGATGCCGCCCCACAACGCACCGCCGAGAGCGGCCATCCCGATCGCTTGAAGATAGCTGAATTCTCCTACCGAGACATCGACAGCAGGAATGGCGATCGCCATCGCGAACGCAAAGCTCACTGCACCCGAAAAAGCACCGCCAAGCATCCCCAAGCCGGCACCGACGAGCGGAGAGAAGGCAAGCGTGGGTTTTGTCGCCAGAGTAATCTCAGCGATCCAGCGACCGGCAAGGGCAGCAGTGGCAGCGCTCGCAGCGACGGTCGGAATCACGACAAGAAGCGAATCCGAGAGAGAAGTCCCCTGGGGAACTAAATCGAGCGAACCCCCAATCCCGATCCCCAGGCCGAGGACCACTCCGGCAATCGTCATCCACGTCCGCACTTGCTCCACCTTGTGTGCGGGAAGTTCACTCCCGCACACCGGTAGGACAAGAAGCGAAGCCATCACTAAAAAGCATATCCCTTTGCTGATCACCCGTCTCATGATACTCTTATCATAAGTACCCAAGCATGCACGTGCCAATTTTCTTGGCCCTGTCAGAGAGGAGCAATCAATGCTGGAAAAGGCACCGCAAGAACCAAAAGAGCTCATTCGATTGCGGCGAACCCCACTCGACCGATTTCCCCAGCTGAAGACGCGGCTTGCGCTCCGTTGGCAGTCTCCAATCCTTGAGATAACCAATTGCCTTCCCATAAATTCCCTTCGATCGCGTGCCTTTCGCCAAACGTTGCGCCATCTGGTTGGAGGCGTCCTGTGGTCGGTGAAGCTCGAAGTGAACACCGCCTGCGGCCTCTCCTGTCGGATGTGCTACCGAGAGAAAGGCAGCGACCTCCTTCCGGTGGCGGAGATCAAGCGGCTGCTCAATGACATCGCAGGAGTGGGGACACGTCTGGAGATCCTCGGCGGAGAACCGCTTCTGCGAGAAGATCTGGCCGAGATCATCCGTTACGCCAAACAGGTTGCCAATGTCCCGCAAGTTGTTCTATACACCAACGCTCTCGGCGCCGACAAAAAACGGGCTGAGGAGCTCAACGGTGCAGGCCTGGATGCGGCCCTGGTCACCCTGATCTCGTGCAAAGAGAGCGAACACGACGCGTTCGTCGGCGTGGCTGGCGCGTGGCAACAGACGCTGGATGGAATCGAGCATTTAAAGGAGACCGGGATCGAGGTCTATACATTCACCGCGATCCACAACGCGAACATCCATCGGGTCAAGGAGATCCACGCATTTGTCAAGGAAACTCTCGGCACCCACGCCATCTTCTACCAATACATTCCCCAGGCAAAGGACGACCTACTCGTTCCCGACAAAGAGCGTTGGGCGGACGTCAAACGATGGATCCTTTGCGAGATGAATCCCGACCACGCCCGTTTTGTCAGGAGTTTCTGCACACTGGCTGGCACGGCCTGCTCCGGGGGATACTTCGTGTTCACGGTCAAGGTGAACGGCACCGTGACCCCCTGTCCCTTCATTTCCGACATTCCGCTCGGCAACATCAAAGAACAATCGATCTGGCAGATCATGCGCGATCGCTTCGCTGTGGAGCGATTCGTGGAGTTACAGTCTCTGCCATCAGACTGTAGGAGCTGTACCCACGCCGATATCTGCAACGGCGGCTGCAAAGCTGGAAACACTACCCTGTTTGGCCGCTACGACTGCAAGGATCCCCGCTGTCTTGGACCGTGGAAGGAACCACTTCAGGAGGAGGCCGTCTGCGACCGGCTGCCCTGCTTCTTCTGACGCTCGCCCCACGGGGCGATTCCCAACTGCCACCCCAGGAAGTGCTGCCACTTGAGTGGGCTGTCACAGAGGAAGCAAAGTCGCAGGCGGCGACCGTCACCGAAACCCAAATCGAGGCGGGTGTTTCCCTCGGTCGTTAGCGAGCGGATTCCCTGAATAGGAAAAGTCTGACTCCCGACGTGCAGCTCCCGCCCCTCGTAGCGTGCCTGCCCTGAAGCGATCGGTCGAAGCCGATCCTTTCCCTCCAGAAGGGTCACCCGGCTGATCGAGGCAAGACTTTGTTTGTCGGCAAGGATATCGCTCAATGAGGCAGCAAGATCAGCAAGGCGGACCTTGTTCCCACTCCCCCCTTTTAAAACCAATCGGCGGTCGATCTCCCAGCAGGCCTCACAGCTTTTACAGCGGATGGCCCGTCCCCGAGTAGCGATGGATCCAATCGTGTAACAGCTCGGACAGGCCCACAGCAGGCGATCGATCCCTGTCGCGGAGCGGGAAAACCGCGTTTGACCATCACTTTGCGCGGCAATCAGACCGAGGATCTCTGTGACCTCCTCCTCGGAGAACGGCGGCAAGTGAGGGGAAAAGAAGCGAACCTTAATCCGTCCGGGAAGAGGGACCTTTGCCCAGCGGGGAAGGATAGCGTAGCTGCCTTCGATTCGTGCGGGAATAATCGGTACCCCGAGGCGCACCAGCAGCTTCTTGACCGTTTCTGACACGACAAGCGGATCCCCGTCCCACGACCGTTCTCCCTCCGGGAAGATGCCTACGATCTCCCCCTCCCGAAGGCAGGTGAACAACCTGCGCACGGCGCCTGGATCGCTCGCGTAGCGGCGGATCGGAATCGAGCCGAAGCGAGAAAACAGCCATCGCCCCACTCGCGTGCGCATCACCTCCAATGTGGTGAGAAAACGGATGAAGCGATCGCTGGCAACGGCAAGAAAAACTGGATCGAGATAACAGGCGTGGTTCGCGACGATCACCGCGGGACCGCTTCGCGGCAGGTGTTCTGTTCCTTCGACCTCTGGCGGGAAAAACACGCGGACGACGGCCTTGGCGAAAAGGTAGGTCAGAGAAAAGACGACCCCCGGACCCAAGCGCGCTCGGCCGAAATGGAGAAAGAAGGCGGTCTCGGACTGGTAGGTCCGATACTCGTCCCCGAAGCGGCGAGCGAGGACGCGCTCTTCATGCACCAGTGCATAGAGACTCCACAAGAGAACAAACCCCGGCAGAACGACGGCTGTCGTGCCGACGGACGCGGCGATTGCTCCCCAGCCAAGCAGGTAAATTGTGAACGCAACATACAATGGGTGTCGTGACAGCTCATACGGCCCTTTGCGCACCAGCCGGGAAGGCGGCAAGAGGGCAATCGGAAACCCGCCGCCGCGCAGGTAGAGGACCACCGCAATCCAGACAGACGTCACCACCCCCACCGCCACGAAAACGCTGCCCGCGCCGACACCAAGCGCCACGGGCAGTCCAGGCAATTTGAGCAACCGATCGATCCACTCTCCGACCAAGACCAGAAACCAGGGGAGAAGCCCCCAATACCCGAGAAGATTGACGATGAAGAAAACGCCTCGTACAACCGCCTTGCCTCTAGCACGTTCGCTCATGAGCCGCAGATGCTTCCTGATAGCATCTTCTTAAAGCGCCATTGCTGTCCCATAAGGGTGAAGGGGCATTCATTAGGAGGCTATTCCTTTTCCCTTGCACCCTTGTAGACGATGCCCACCTTTTCTTCGCTGCGATCGGTGGCGAGCGGCGGTTCAACCGACAGGCCGGAGATCTCGTCGCGCCACTGCGGGGTCATCGTCACCTCCAACGCAGCCAACGAGGCCTCCAGCTGCTCTACGTCCCGTGCACCGATGATCGGTGCCGTGACAGCAGGATGGCTCATCACCCACGCCATCGCGAGCGTGGCCGGATGCAGGCCGTGTTCTTTCGCGTAAGCGGTGAAGCGCTCCGCGATCTCAAAGTTGCCGGGATCACCATATCTCTTCTGATACATCTCGTTTTCCATCAGCCGTCCCTGCTTGGGCCGCTCCGTCCTTCCGTACTTCCCGGTCAACAGCCCGCCGCCCAACGGACTGTACGTTATGACGCCGAGGTCCTCCGCCTGCGCCATTGGAAAGATCTCGACTTCGGCCTGGCGCTTCGCTAGGTTGTACATCGGTTGAATGCAGGCAAAGCGTGTCAGTCCTTCGCGGGTTGAGATCCCCAACGCGGTGGCGATCTGCCAGGTGGCCCAGTTGCTCACCCCCGGATAGAGAATCTTTCCCTGATGGACCAGATCGTCCAACGCACGGAGGGTCTCCTGGATCGGCGTATCGGGGTCAACCGTGTGCAGAAAGTAGAGATCGATTCGGTCGGTTCGAAGTCGCTTCAGACTCGACTCAACCGCCTGCGTAATGTGCCGCCGCGATAGACCCTTGGCATTGACGTCCTCTGCCATAGAGAAACCAACCTTGGAGGTGAGGACGATCTCGTCGCGGCAGTCGGCGATCAGCCTCCCCAAGATTTCTTCCGAGCGACCTGCTGCATAGACGTTGGCACAGTCAAAGAAGTTGATCCCCGCCTCTCGGCAGCGGTGAAACATCGCCGCGGAGGCTCTCTCGTCGGCGATGCCGCCGAACGACATCGTCCCGAAGCACAGCTGAGATACCTTGACACCAGTCTTCCCCAACGTGCGATATTCCATGAAAAGCCTCCTTGCGCACACGCGATACGTCTGGATTCAGCTACAAGGACGCCGCTATCCAGCCTAGCTACAATTCGCCTCTGTTTTCAACCGGGCGGGTCCTTCGCGCGCCAACCTGGCCGGCCAGTGGGCCGGATCAGCCTGCTTTCTCTTTCCGTCTCGCCGCGACGATCTCCTCGGCAAGGGTATAGGGTACCGCTTCGTAGTGTTCGAAGTGCAGGGTAAACGTCCCGCGACCGCTGGTCAGGTTTCTAAGCTCCGAGGCATACCCGAACATCTCGGACAGGGGCACGCGTGCGCGGAGAATCCCTGCGCTGCCTTTTGTTTCCACGCTGACAATCTTGCCACGCTTGGCAGCGAGGCTACCCGTGATCGACCCGGCACATTCCTCCGCCACGGTCACCTCAACACTCATGATCGGTTCCAGCAGCTCTAAACCGGCCTTGCGACACGCTTCGCGGAATCCCGCCGCTCCGCAGGTGCGAAACGCCTGGTCCGATGAGTCGACCTCGTGCATCGAGCCGTCGGTGACCACGACCCTCACGTCGACCATCGGATAGCCGGCGTACGGCCCCTCGGCCATCGCGTCGAGGATGCCCCGCTCGACCGCCCGCAGGTACTCACGTGAGATTTTTCCCCCGCTGATCTTGTCCTCGAACTGGAAACCGGTTCCCGGGCCGGTCGGCTCGATGCGAAAGACCACATGCGCGTACTGTCCCCGTCCGCCTGTCTGCTTGATGTGACGGTACTCGTGATCTACGCAAGCCAGGATCGTCTCTCGGTACGCCACCTCGGGCCGCCCTGAGTGCACCGCCACGTTGAACTCGCGGCGCAAGCGGTCGAGGATGATCTCCAGATGCAGCTCTCCCATCCCCGAGATGATCATCTCGCCGGTCTCCTCATC
>CAZDDA010000120.1:0-6844 GCA_964504085.1 uncultured Thermotogae bacterium
TCAAGGAACTGTCGAATGAGGGAGGGGGCAAGGATGATGGACAGGTCTTCGTAGTTGTTGGGGTGGATGACGTGGCCGATGTCGTGCAGCACGGAGGCCAACACCACGATCACCTCTGCGTCCTCCGCGACCAGATGATGATCAGCGACCACACTGGGAGTCACGCCGCCCTCAACAAGAAGCCGCAGGAGCTTCAAAGCGATATTGGTGATGATCTTGATGTGGACGGGACCGTGATCGTTGATGTGCATGCGATCGATCACCATCACGTTGGAGGCAGCCCACAGCGTCGCAAGCCGAGTGGAGGCATCGATCCGCGCCACCACCTCCTTCAAGCGCGCGTTGCCCCGAATCGGCAGGCTAAGCCCCATCGGCTTCCTCCCTCAGGGATTCCCACCACGACCTCGGCGCAGCGACCTCCTGCTTCGTTTGCTGTTGCGATTCGAGAAAGGCAACCCGCTGGCGTAGGAAGGCAATTTCCTCCTTCAGAGCAGCGATCAACTCGTTCTGTTCTTCCATATTGGTCTTCTTTTGCGTGAAACCGGATGAGACCGAAGGCATTGTATACTCGCTCTTATGGGCACTACTTTGTATAATCGCACTCGCTTCCGTCAGGGTTAATCCGCTATCGTACAATTCCTGTAGTTGCCGAAGAAGCTCGA
Organism: uncultured Thermotogae bacterium; assembly: GCA_964504085.1. Taxonomy (GTDB): domain Bacteria; phylum Bipolaricaulota; class Bipolaricaulia; order UBA7950; family UBA9294; genus CAZDDA01. Next base: position 663 of record CAZDDA010000120.1, read on the forward strand.
GGCCGCCGTCTGAGACCAGAATCTGATTGTTGGGACCGCGGCGCAGGTGGTAAGCCAGGACATCCTTGATCGCCTCGATCCGGTTGCGCACTTGATTGGCGGTACTGAGCCCCAGGAGTTTTCGCAAATCGCTGATTGTGTGCATGTCGGACACCCCAACCAACAATACCGCATCGACGCCTATTCGCCAATCCGTTGTGACAAGGCGAACGATCGAGTAGGCTGTTGTAGCGATGAAGATTCAACGACTCAATGTGGTGCTTGCCAGCAAAATCGCTGCAGGTGAGGTGATCGAACGCCCCGCTTCGGCCGTGAAGGAGCTTGTGGAAAACTCCCTCGATGCGAAAAGTGAGAGTATCGCCGTTGAGCTCGAGCAGGGAGGCATCCACTGCATCGTGGTCCGCGATGACGGCGAAGGGATGGACGATAACGACCTGTTGGTGTGTGTGGAACGGCACACCACAAGCAAGATCGCACGAGAGACTGACCTCGACCGGATTGCGACCCTCGGTTTTCGCGGCGAGGCGCTGGCGAGTATCGCCGCAGTGTCCCGAGTGCGCATCGTCTCTCGGCCGCGTGGCACGCAGGAGGCTCACGAGGTCCGAGTGGTCGCGGAAGCAGTAGACGGACCTTTTCCGGCCGCTCGTGCGCCCGGGACTACGGTGGAGGCGCGGGAGCTGTTCTTCAATCTTCCTGCACGGGCCCGTTTCCTCGGTACCCCCCGCACCGAGTTCCTTCGCGCAAACCGTGCGATCCGCCGACTCGCGCTTGCTCGCCCTGCGGTTTCTTGGTCACTGACGCACGGGGGGAAAAGTGTGCTTGAAGCGCCCCGGGTTGAAAATCTCCTCGATCGGATCGGCCAAGTCTACGGTGCGCAGGTGGCACGGGCGATGGTCCCGGTAGTCGACGTATCGCGTGAGGACATCAACGTATCCGGATTCATCAGCCGGCCCGACCTAGGAAGGGGAAATCGCCGCGATCAACTGTTTTGCGTCAATGGCCGGCCGGTGAGCGATCGCGGATTGTCCTACGTGCTCGCCAGTGCCTATCACGGGATCCTTCGTCGTGGCAGCTATCCCCTTGCTGTGATCTGCATTGACCTTCCATTTGCGCAAGTTGAGGTGAACGTCCACCCCCGCAAGGAGGAGATACGCTTTGCCGAGCCGCGACGCGTGCAGGAGGCGCTCAACCGCGCCCTCCAGGGTGCCCTTGCGTCGCGGTACGTCGTTTCACCGCTCCTTGGGTCCCACAAGGCGACGCTACCGCCCCTTGAGACAACCAAAGCAAGTATCTCCCCCCTTGATCTTCGACAGAAGGCCAGTATGACACGGGCGGCCCACGAAGCGGAAAAAGTGAGAGTTTCAAGCGAACGCCGAGTGATCGGTCAACTATTGCGAACGTATCTCCTCGTTGAAGGTTCAGACGGCTTGGAAATCGTCGATCAGCACATCGCTCACGAGCGGGTCCTGTTTGAGCGACTGCGTAAGCAGTCCCGGTGTGGGGAGGTGGCCCGCCAGCAATTTCTCCTTCCCGTCCGCGTCGAGCTGTCCTTTGAAAGCGCCGCCCTTGTTGTCTCAAGTCGAGAACAGCTGGAGCGGGTGGGGATCATTCTCGAGGAGTTTGGTGGTGGAACGTTTCTGTTTCGCGAATACCCAAGCCTCCTTGCGGAAGCACAATCTCGCTATGGTTTTCAGGAAGTGGCCGAACGAATCGCAGCGCTGCTTGAGCAAGGAGAGGAAGTGAGAGACGTGTTGTTCGACCGGCTTCTCGGCGAGCTCGCCTGCGGGGCGGCGATCAAGGCCGGAACACGAATGTCGTTGGAGGAACAGCAGGCCCTGGTCGATCATCTGATGCAGCTTGAGAATCCCTACACGTGTCCGCACGGCCGGCGGATCATCTTCACAGTTTCGAAAGAAGACCTTGATCGGCGGTTTCAGCGAACCTAGGCAGGAACGAGCACGCGGAGGGCCTTCGGTGAAACCATTACTTCAAACGAATCTCGCGGCAGGTGGTACGGCTCTCCGTCGATGTGAGCGATCAGCCGTGCCGGTGAAGAGATTCTCACCGCCTTTTCCTGTCGATAGTGTACCCGCGAGAGCTTCAAGTGGGTCCCCTTGCGGGCCTGCGGCAGGCGGACCAACCGTTCGAGCTTGGCGAAGTCCTCAATCGCAGCGATATCGATCAGCTCGTCGTTAATGTCGGCGAGTGGAGCGAGCTTGAATCCTCCTCCGCAATACTTCCCGTTGGCAACCCCGAGCGAGAGGCACGTGTGCTCGGCGGTCCAGCCATCTCCTGACAACGAAACCGGAAACGCCTTGAAGCGGAAGACTTCCTTTACGGCAGCGTAGAGGTAGGCAAGGGTCCCTCGCATGTGCTCCATCTTGAGTACGTCACGCGCCACTTGAGCATCGATACCGATCCCCATGCCGTTGACGAAGTAGCGATCTTCCCCAACCTGGCCCAGGTCGATCTCGCGGACACGCCCTGCCTGCAAAACCGTGATGGCATCCGTGTAATCAGCAGGAATTCCGGTCATACGGATGAAGTCATTCCCTGTACCGGCAGGAATCACCCCCAACGTCGCTTCGGAGCCGACCAGGCCATTGGCAACTTCATTCACGGTGCCGTCACCGCCCATTGCGACGATGTGAGTGAACCCTGCGTCGATCCCCATCTGGGCAACATCGATTGCCTCCAACGGTTCGTTGGTGTAGTGGAGGTCATAGTCGATGTCGCGGCGGTCAAGCTCCTGCTTCACCTGGGGGAAGAGTTCCTTACAACGACCCTGTCCAGCAATCAGGTTGACAACGAGGAAGTACTTGCGCTTTTCCATGACCAGGATCCTACGGGAGGATTCGGCCGTATGTCAAGCCACTACCCTTTGCCGGGTCGCGCCACCCCGCTATACTGAAGTCGCTATGCGCAAAACGACGCCCATGATGAAGCAGTACCTTCGAGTCAAGGCGGTCCACCCTGATGCGATCCTCTTCTTCCACCTCGGCGATTTCTATGAGGCGTTTTTTGAAGACGCGAAGGTGCTGGCGCGCGAACTGGACCTCGTGCTCACCTCACGCAACGGGCACCCGATGGCCGGAGTTCCGGTGCGACGCGGCGAAGCCTACGCCAATCAGCTCCTCAAACGTGGTTACAAAGTCGCCATCTGCCAACAGGTGGAGGATCCCCGAAAAGCAAACGGCTTGGTGAAGCGCGAGGTCGTGCGGGTCCTCACCCCGGGAACCACCCTCGATGAGGGGGCGCTCGAAGCAGGGAAAAACAACTACCTATGTGCTGTTTACCCGGTGGATGACCGTTTTGGGACAGCCTTTCTTGATCTGTCGACCGGCGAGTTTGCCTGCACGCAGGCACCGGATCTGGAATCCTGTATGGGAGAACTTACACGCCTTGCCCCAAGTGAGATTCTGCTCCCAACAGATGCCGAGCAAAAGTTTCCGGAGGGGTTCCCGGAGGCCGCAATCACCCCGCTTGCCAAGGAGTCGTTTTGCGTCTCGCCGCAGGTAGCCGCACCTGCCCTTGGACTTCCTGAGGCGGCGCTCTGCGCTGCGGGGGCAATTCTTTCCTACGTGGAGGAGACACAGAAAGGGGCCGTCTCTCATGTTCGCCCACTCAGAGGATACCACCTCACCGACCACATGGACCTTGACCCGTTTACGATACGGAACCTTGAGCTTGTGAAGCCCCTGCGCGAGGGACAGGAACGGGGGACTCTTCTGAGTGTCTTTGATCAGACCGCAACCAGTATGGGTCGGCGCTTGCTGCGGCGGTCGATCCTCTCTCCGATGACCGATCGGGAAAGGATCAAAGCACGTTTGGACGCTGTTGAGACGCTGACGAAACAAGAACTGCTCCAACAAGAACTCCAGACTCTCATTAAGGAGGTGCACGACCTGGAACGCTTGACCGGAAAGATTGGGGCAGGACGGATGACCCCAATGGACTTGCTTCGCCTGCAGAAGAGCCTGGAACAGGCCCCAAAAATCGCTGAAAGGCTACGAGCAGCTCTTGAATATGGCGGCTCTGAAGCTCCGAGTCTCTCCCTACGGCAAATAGGAGAAGCCCTGTCTGAACCCGGCCTCGCCCTGCTTTGTGAAAGCCTTGACGGCATGCTTGTCGATCAGCCACCGGTCGACATACGTGATGGAGGCCTGATTCGGCCGGGGTTCAACAAGCAGCTCGATCAACTGCGAAGCGAAGCCCGCAGCCTCCGCTCCCAGATTGCCGCCCTGGAAAAGAGTGAACGCGAGCGAACCGATATCTCGGCACTCAAGGTAGGCTACAACCGAGTATTCGGCTACTATATCGAGGTGACCCGGCCTCACTTGGCCAAGGTTCCACCGGAGTATCGTCGGCGGCAGACTCTGGCCAACGCCGAACGATTCATCACCGACGAGTTGTCAGCCTACGAAGACAAGATCGCCGTCGTTGAGGAACGCGCCAACGCTCTCGAATTGAACCTCTTCCAGCGAGCCGTGGAACGATTGATCGGGGAGATCCCGTTGTTGCAGCGTGTCGCTGAAGCCCTGTCCAGACTTGATCTATTCCTGTCTCTTGCCATCGCGGCAAAGCGGAACGGGTACGTGCGACCGTCCTTCACCAAGCAGCATTCACTCGCCATCCGTGCCGGTCGCCATCCGGTCGTGGAGCAGGTGGAGGAGTTCATCCCCAATGATCTTGTGCTTGACGAGGGCAAGAACCTCGTCATTCTCACCGGACCGAACATGTCGGGGAAGTCGGTCTACCTGCGCCAGGCCGCGCTGATCTGCTTGATGGCTCAGATCGGTTCGTTCGTCCCGGCAAAAGAAGCCGTCCTGCCGGTCGTCGATCGGATCTTCGCACGTGTGGGCGCAAGCGACATGCTCGTCGAAGGTGTGAGCACGTTTATGATGGAGATGCTCGAAACCGCGACCATCCTCAAGCGATCCTCCGCCCACAGCCTGATCATCCTCGATGAGATGGGCCGAGGAACGAGCACCTTCGATGGGGTCTCCATCGCCTGGGCCGTGGCCAAAGAGCTGACTGCACGGGTCAAAGCAAAAACGCTGTTTGCCACCCACTATCAAGAACTGACGCGCCTTGCCGATGAGTTCCCGGCGGTGGTTAACCTGCACGTCGCCGTCAAAGAGGTGGGCAGACAGGTCGTCTTCCTCCACCGCGTTGAACCGGGTATGGCGGAGGGAAGCTACGGCGTACACGTTGCGCGGCTTGCAGGGCTCCCCGAACGAGTCACGCAGACGGCTGATCGCATCCTGGAAGAGCTCCTTGCAGAGGCCCCGCTATCCAGTCTCGGGACAACCAACGAGCCACTCGAGACCTTGCCTCTGTTTGGCGCCGACGACCATCCAGTCCTAAAACAGCTGCGCAAACTCGATCCCGACGTACTCACACCCCTGGAAGCGCTACAGCTGCTGGCCCGTTTGAAGGAGGAGCTGTGACTGACCACCCGCCCTCTTAAGAACGGGACACATAGGGCGGCTACCTGCAGCGAACTGTACGACTGAACAAAGGAGGCTCTTGTCGCGTTTCAGGATCGACAACTTAAGGAGCCGATGGAGACTGCGATGACCGAGCACCAACAGCCACCCATCCACTGGCCGGTGTTGCGGGAAGAGGTTGTCCTGCTCATCAATCCGCAGCCGGGCAGGATCTATGTCGATGGGACCGTCGGACTTGGCGGTCACACCGAAGCACTCTTCGACGCACAGCCGGAGATCGCCGTCATAGGAATCGATCTCGACACCGAGGCACTCGAGATCGCGGGCAAGAGGCTGTCCCGTTTCGGCGACAGGGTTCACCTCATCCACGGCAACTTCCGAGACATCGCGGATCACGTGAATCGATTAGGAAGCAAGAGGATCGCTGGTCTCCTTCTTGATCTTGGTCTGTCCTCTTTGCAGGTTGATTCCGCGGCCCGCGGATTCAGCTTCCGGCTCGACGGCCCGCTCGACATGCGGATGGACACCTCGCAGGAACTGACAGCCTCCGATCTGGCAAACAACACTTCGGAGGAGGAACTGAGTGACATTCTGAGATGCTTCGGCGAGGAACGTTTCGCCGGTCGAATCGCACGTGGCATTGTCACCGCCCGTGCGGAGAGTCCACTCAAAACAACGCAGGCGCTTGCAGACATCGTTTGTCAAGCGGTCCCCCGGCGCTTTCATCTCAAG
>CAZDDA010000121.1:0-6757 GCA_964504085.1 uncultured Thermotogae bacterium
CCATAGCCAGCAGAGACACAGACTTCCGGGCAAGCCACGCGAAGAAGACCATCAAGAAGTTCGCCGCAACGTACCGCGAGGATCTGGAGGAATACGGCGCTTCCGCGGTAGAGGAGAAGCTCGGGTTCCATCTCGTCACGAATCGGCCAATCTACGAACCGCTTCTCCGGGCAGTGGAAGCCCTAGCGCAAGGACTCCCTCGGACAGGAGAAGTTGCGAAGCAAGCGAGACAGTTTGAGGCTCACGCGCAGATGCACGGAGCGGCACTTGCCGCATTCGCCGCGAAGTTCGAACTCAGCGGCCGTTCCGGAAGCCTTCACGAGAAGAAGGCGGAGACTGCGAGCTTGCTGGCTGACTGGTCAGCAGGGAGCGGCCCCATGGCCAGGGCGCGGCTTGGCGACCTGCGGCAGATGGCTCGTGACAAGGCCGGTGAGAAGGGGGCTCCCCAGAATTGCATCACTCGACTAGACATCCTGGCGGCGCTTGACATCGGCGACTCTGACGACCTTCTGCCATGCAAATCGGCGCTCTCAGACGTTGGCACCGTTGTCGAGCGCGAGCAACTCACCGATGCTGTTGCTTTGATTTCCTCCCTCACGACTCCGCTCGTCCTCCACGGAGGCGGAGGCATAGGCAAAACCGTGTTCATGTCCAGTCTTGCTGCAAAGCTTGCTGAGCGTCACGAAGTTCTCTTCTTCGACTGCTTCGGTGGTGGAGCCTATCGAGCCAGAGACGAAGCGAGGCATCTCCCTCAAAGCGGTCTCATCCACATTGCGAACACGTTGTCGTTCCGCGGGCTGTGTGACCCAATGCTGCCCGGAAGTACGGATGCGCTTTCGCTGATGCGAACGTTCAGGCGGCGCCTCACGCAGACCATCGCGACAATATCGAGAACCGAACCGGGAAGGGAACTGGTCCTCTTCATCGATGCCGTTGACAACGCTGAACTCGTCGCACGGGAGCGTGGTGACGATTGCTTCCCAGTCCAGTTACTCGAGAGCCTTCATGACAAGCCGATCCCCGCTCTGAAAGTCATCGCCTCATGCAGAACGGAGAACAAGCCCTCGACCTACGCCAGATGCCAGGAATTGGAGGTGCGGTCGTTCACCAAGCCTGAGACGAAGGCGTTCTTGCGTGCTCGACTGAAGATCGTTTCTGCGACAGAGATCAATGTCGCGCAATCGCGCTCCGGCGGCAATCCACGCGTTCTCAAGCATCTGGCTACCGGCGATCGCGGCTTGCTTGATCAGTCAGAGATCGACAAACCGATTGGACTGGACGAGCTCATCCAGCAGAGAATCGACGACGCGATTGCGGCTACCATTCAGCGGGGCTGCACCCAGGGCGCCATCGGTGAATTCTTGGCGGGGCTGGCTGTCCTGCCTCCGCCCGTTCCGCTCGACGAATGTGCCAGCGCGCTAGGCACTGACGAGAGCACGGTGAAGAGCTTCATCTCAGACCTCTTCCCGTTGCTTGAGCGATTCGACCAGGGCGTGATGTTCAGAGACGAGCCTACCGAGACGCTGATTCGCCGGAAGTATGCGTCTTCCCAAGAGCTTCTACGCCGGGTTGCCGACAATCTGCTCGCACGCCAAGACAAATCGGTGTATGCAGCTCGTGCGCTCCCAGTCCTTCTGTATCAACTCGATGATGGGGAGAGGCTCTTCGATCTGGCATTCGACGGTCGCATCCCTGCAGCGATAGCAAGCACGGTAGGCAAGAGAAACATCCGGTATGCAAGGCTCAAAGCTGCGACACTCCATGCGGCAGAGAAGCACGATGTTGATGGGCTTGTGCAGCTGCTTGTGGAGCTTTCCACGGTTGCCGTTGTTGATCAACGAGGAGCTGGCTACATCCTTGATCATCCCGACCTCGTCGTGGCCGCTAGAGATGTTGACGCGATGCGTCGGCTCTTTGAGACGCGTACCGGATGGCCGGGGGCGCGCCATGCGAGGCTTACGATTGCCCATGCGGTGTCCGGCGAGTTTGAGGAGGCATCGCGCAAGGCATCCGCAGCCAGGGAGTGGATCAACCACTACTACAGTCAACCTGATCACGCAAGGAGGAGGAACAATCGCGGTCCAGAACACCCGGACATTGCTGCGATACCACTCCTCCTAATCTCGGAGGGCCATGCGAAGAGGGCAGCGAACTTCCTCTGCGAATGGCAGGATTGGTATGCATACAAAGTCTGCGAGTGCATTTTCGAGTACTCGCGTCTGGCGCAAACGATGGGGACACAATCGGCTCGTCGATTCTCTCGCTTTGTCGGTGAACTTGGGGGAATCGGACCGCTTGCGGCGACCCTTTCTTTCTGGAAGCTCAGACGGACGAGACGCGAGGCCCTCATTGTGGAACTGGCAAGATCCTGTCGCAAGAGAGAGCAACTCCGGATCCCGGGAAGATACGAGCAGCACGCGAGATACGAGCTTCAGGATGGCCTGCGCAAAGCGGGCGCGATGGCTTTGACGCTCGGGCTTGATGCTGAGGCTCTGGCAATCGCAGGGCGCGCTCCTCATCAACGCCCGCGACTCTCGTCATTTCGCGATGCCTTCTATCATCAGGATGTCTTCCCCTTCCTGTTCCACATAGCACTCGTTGCCGCTGTGAAGAGGCAGCCCCTTCACGAGAAGGACGTTCTGCCTAGGGAGCTTGCGCCAATCTGCTCCAGAATCCGCAGGAACCTCACAGGAAGCCGGTTCCGTGCCAAAGCGAAAGAGAGAGTCTCGAAGTGCCCTCAGAAGCAACGCGATGTGGAAGAACAGGATCCACACTCGCTGAGCCACGATGAACGTCAACAGGCTGAGCATTTCCTCGATCGCCGCATGGATCCGCTCCTCGAACTCGCGAGGGGGCTGTCGGCGATCCTCGCAGCATCCTCTCGCCAGGTTGACAGGGCGTTCCAGGATCTGCTCCAGATCTGGGCGGATGCTCGAACAAGCCGTGATCCATATCGAAGTGAAGAGACCAGTCGGTTCTTCGAGATGCTTGGTCTCGATACTGTGCTCTTCGCGTTGTGGATGCGTGACGAGATTGGTCCGGTACCTGTCCAACACCTCCTTCCAACGATACAGAATCTGCATGTTGGAGTTCACCATCACCTTCGGCTCGTTGCGATTCTCGCGAAGAGATCCCGTTTGCACGATCTTGCTGGAGAGCTCGCACTCACGGCATGCCAACACATTGAGGCCGAGCAGGATGTGGATTACCGAGCAAGGCTCTTTGCCCGCCTGGGTCGAGCGATGGTTCCTGCCAGTCTTGATGAAGCAGCCGCGTATTTCCGTAGTGGCCTTGAGCAGATGGATGCGGTCGGTGCGGGAGACTATCGGTTCGTGAACGAACTCCTCCGGTTCACGTCAGCGATCAAGGGCGACGAGCTTGGAGATCGCGACGTTCTCACTCTGGAGAGCATCTGTGAGCTTAATATGGGTGAGGAAGCGGAGAAGTTCATCTGGGGAGCGTACGGTAAGGCCATGTCCAGGTGTGCCGGCCTCAGAGGCCTCGCAACTCTGAGCAGATGGGACGATCGCGCCAGAATCTCACTGAGCAATACCCTGCTGCCCTATCTCACCGCACTGGTCGAAGACGGGAAGCTCCAGCCAACGGACGCGATCGCGCTCAATTATCTTGCTGCACCTGCTGAGTATTGGGACAGCGGAACCCGCGAGTTCGCGCGGGCCATCCGGGGAAAGGCCGGAGCTGATCCGGAAGTTGCTTCTGAACTCATCCAGCAATTCGAGAGGAACAACCCAACTGCCCCGCGGGACGAGACCCTCCGGGCTCTTGCGGCCTTGGCGAAGGAAGCCCTCGGATCATCTTCTGACGTGGCCGAATACCTCGCCGCCGCTGGCGAACGCTATGGCAGCGTTCGTCGTACCCTGAACGAACACGGGAACTACAGCGGCGAGTCAACATACAGAGACCAAGTCCGGGAGCACGCAGATGATGAACGGCGAGGGAATCGCTCCGAAGCCGAGCGGATTGCCGGAAGCACCGACCCGAGCGACAAGGCCTCGCTGTCTCGTGCAATCAGCGCTCTCACCGGACTGAGGTATGCCTATGAGTGTAAGGACGACTTCTTCTCCTCCCTTCGCAGTAGAGTCCCATTCGCAGAACGCGCGAGATACATCCACGACCTCTGCGAGCTAGAACATCTGTCGCTCTACTGGAAGCTGGCGGAGCTGGCAGAGTGCAAACAAGCGTGGGCGAGATCCTCTGCTGCCCCCGAGACAGCCCTCAAGAGTGAAGCTATTCCCTTGATCAGGCTGCACGCCAATGACCTTCTTGGCGAAAGCCTCTCCAGTTCACAAATCACAGAGATCTCTGAGTTGACGGGGGTACCGAACTACGATCTTGTGCTCGAGCTCATCCGTGTCGCTGCAAAGCGCAGAGAACCTGTTGCCGGTGCCGTGTGGCTCGCATTCGGCTCCTTCATCTGTCCATATGCAAAGAACGGTCAAGGGCAGGTCGCCCTGAGGCGCTTGCTTGATAGTGATGCTGCGAAGCTCGCCGCGCGTAATGCCAGCGCAGATTGCTCGCAGGTTCTCTACCCCGTAGGCAACGTGCCGGCAATCGCGGCGGGACTTGTATGGAGAGCACTTGGGTCACCCGACGCAAAGACGAGGTGGCATGCTGCCCACAGTATCCAATGCTTCGCAAGATTCGGGCAGTGGAACGTTGTGGATTCGCTCGTCCACCATGTCAGTAGCAGGGATGCTGGGGCGTTTCAGGCGCCTGAACTCACGTTCTACTATCTACACGCCCGGCTTTGGCTCCTGATTTCACTCGCTCGGTTGGCGCTCGATCACCCCACGGAGATTGCCCGGTACAAGGATGTTCTAGTCTCAATCGTCATGGAAGAGCAAGAGCCGCATGTTCTCATGCGTCACTTCGCCGCACGCGCGGTGTTGTCCTGCATCGATGCTGGAGAACTTACGTTGCCAGAGCCTGCGGAGAGACAAATGCGTACCATCGACCTTTCGCCCCATCCTCATCTGAAGGAAAGCGCAGCGGACCGTACAGATTCATACCACCGTCGCCCGGATTCCGTTCCGCAACCCGCTTTCGAGCTGCATTTCGACTATGAGTTTCACAAGCAAGACGTAGACAGCCTGAGCCGTGTCTTCGGCAGGTCATGCTGGGAAGTCGCTGACAGGATGTCTTCGATCGTCCACGGGCTTGACCCGGCGGTCTCCGGCATGCATGACGCTGGAGGTCGTAACTCACCGAATCGATACGGCTACTACGGCTTCAGCACGCGGCATCACGGGTACGGTCAACAGCTTGGTTGGCACGCGCTCTTTATCGCTGCAAGCGAGTTCCTTGAGGCATTCCCTGTTGTGGACAGTCCGTGGTACGACGAGGATCCCTGGCAGGATTGGCTTGGACGGTATCTTCTCACTCGAGAGGATGGGCTGTGGCTTTCGGATGGTACGGACACGAAGCCACTGGACACAGTCATCACTCTCCTTGAGAAAGGGAAGAAAGAGCTTGAGATCACCGGCGACCGAGACAGACTCCTGCAACTAGCCGGAATCGACGACGGTGTTGGAAAGGAATTGGCCGTCGAGGGAAGATGGTTCTCTGCCGATGACATCGAAATCCGTATCTCGTCAGCACTGATTCCCTCTGACAAGGCCAGGGATCTGGTACGAGCGCTAACTCGTGAGGAGCCCATGGTTGTGTGGATTCCCATACTTGATGAATCCGAGAGCGACCTTGGCTACCGACAGGAAGACCAAGAGGACTACATGCCCTGGATCGTTTGCCCGTCCGGCGTCGCTCGGCTTGACGAATACGATCCGTACGGGGTCTCCAGCGCGAATCTTAGGCCGCGCCTAGCACGCGAGTTCTTGAGCTCGTACTCGCCCTTGAGCAGTGATCCGTTTCGTCGAACCTGGTTTGACAAGCAAGGCAGGGAGGTGTTGCGTGCTGAGGCATGGGGCCGTGATGAGACGGACGCTCGGCGCAGCCCGCATCCAGGGCTGCGCCTTATCTGTGCCTCTCCTTTGCTCAAGAACCTACTAGCCAATAGCGATCGGGACTTGCTCCTGCTCATCAAGCTTCAGCGCTACGAGAAATGGCATGGACGAGACAGCAAATGGAGTCATACGATTGCGGTCGTTCGAATCACCAGAACACTCGACGTTGAATACTTCGAGGGGCGCACGAACTATGCATACAAGCCCACGCGCTAGGCGTTTTGCACCGGACACGAGCTGCGGCGAGTGCTATGCGCATTCTTGCTCGCAGAGAGAGGCACGCTGCTCTGGCTCACTAGGCGAGGGCTTCCGCTCGTGCGCTGTCGTTTCAGGGAGGACCAGAGGGAAGAAAGCGTAGATATGAACAGTGTTTTCACACGCCTTTGCCGCTGAGGGGAGACATCCATTCACCATGCCGCAACGCACGAACGCGTTCTACATTCAGCCCCCCAGGCTCCAAACTTCTGTACCCATCTGGCTCTCCGTCTCTACTCCTTCACTGTAGTCATCCGCTTCTGGTATTCTGTTCTCTCCAAGGAGGTCTCATGAAGCGGGTGCTCTCGGTCGTTGTGGTGTTGGTTCTCTTCTCTTTGTCTGTCTTCGCTGGCGAGTACCTGATGAACGACACCGGCGTGACGGTGTACGGTAGTTCCATCATCCTGCAGCAGATCGTCGGCATTCCGTTCTGGGCGGCGGTTCTCCTGCTCGGGAGCGTCACCATCGTCTACGATTTCTTCGGGGGCATGAAAGCCGTGATCTACTCCGACGTGATCCAG
>CAZDDA010000122.1:0-6751 GCA_964504085.1 uncultured Thermotogae bacterium
TCCGCAAAGCAACTTCCTCCTAGAATGCCTAAGAAGAAAGCGAGCGTAAGCCCTAGTAGCGCCATCTTCCTTCTAACAGTCATCTTTCTTTCCCTCCTTACCCCTCAATTCGCACCAGCCTGAATGTGAAGTGCCGGAATTAATGTCTTTCCCTCGATCAGGTTAAGCGACAACAGCACCTCACCGAGGAGTTCCTCGTTCCCCCTCAGTTGCTGCTCGGCCAGCCCCTGTTGCAGTGCCTCCTCGTCAAGCGCCCCTGAACTCACCAAGATGTCGCCAAGCCTTTTTCCGCCCTCGTCATTTCGCGTCTCACGAATCCGGCGCCGTATTTTGGCGAGGGCCTTCTCGTAGTACTCCCTAACGGACATCGGGATTCCAATTGCGTCTTTCCTTCGGTATTTCTCGCGCACCTCCTCCAACTCAAGAACCGTCACCTGCTCTTTCACAGGGACCTCCGTCCTACAAGTGTGAAGTGAGATAGTGCCTGGACCGACTTGCTTGTGTGTTGCAGGACAATGGGATATAAGGGTAAGGAGGGGTGCACAGAAAAAGTTCCACAAGTCTCCGCGCCAACGGGTCTTATGTGGTGCATAAACTCTGGCACCCCTTTACCTATTTGATCTCTCTAGCGGTCCTCTCCGAAAAAAAAGTCCACGGAGAACCGTGGACCCAATTGATATATCGGTATGAAGACAGAAACTCTACTGGGTTGCCTCGCCCCACCGCGCCCTCCTAGCCCCAATCTAGAGCGTCTCTGGCAACCCAGCCATCCCCAACGGGACCTGTGGCTTTGCGTGCCTACCCTATGATAGGCTTGCCTTTTTCAGAGATTTCGTGACTACCTACAGTATCCAATACATCATGTAGATTTGCTGTAGGCTTCAACCCTCATTATACTGAGGAGCACATTGAATAGCAACTTTAGTAGCCATAACCAGCTCAAGAAGGTTATTTTCACGATAATCCTTAAGAAAATGGTATACAGTTAACAAGGGGGCAGCGCGATGGCAAGCAAGAAACACTTGGTGCTCGATGATGATGTCTATCTGAAGCTCAGTAGGCGGAAGGCACGCACGAAGCTACCAGCAAAGACAATCGGCAATTCTATCCTTCGTTCTGTTCTCTCTCGCCCGCATCTTCCTGACGCAATCGGAGAGAGACTGGTGAAGATGGGGAAGGTCACACGGGAGGAGTATGAGTGGGCGCTTGAGGAAAGCATCAAGGAGGTCGAAAAGGTCCCCACTCGCATCTCCGAGATCATTGACACCACTGACCGCCGGACTTACACATCCGGTAGCTGGGAGTTCCAAGAGCTCTGGAGGTCGCCGGATGCGGCGATAGCGATTATCGAATGCTGGGCGCGGGACGCGAAATCTAAGCCCATGAGGAGTCACTTCCATGCCGAGAACGAATTACTGATCGTCACGCAGGGGAGAGTGCAAGTTCAGACTGAGACACAGACGGAAGCGTTGAATGCGGGGGAGTCGTTCTCTTTGCCAGGGGGACACATTCACAGCAACGGCCCTCTCAGCGACGACGCGCGAATGTTTGTGATCACTATGCCGGCACTGCCGGATTTGGCACCCGCGCACTCTGAATAGACAAGAGCGAGCACTCAAGGGGTGCGTCGTGTTTGGTGTTGTACCTGTATGGAGTCGGCCCTTGGATTGGGCATGGATGATATACTTGGCGTTCTGTTCTTCCGATTCAGGAGGTATTCACCACGGCCTGGCCGGCGTTGATCAGGCCGGCCCCGAAGCGGCTGTCTTGACCGTGGTCGCCGAGATCGACGCTGGTCTGCTTGAGGAGCTCGATTGCGCTGTTGGGTGCCAGTCCGGGGTTGGCAGAGAGGATCAAGGCGAGGGTACCGCTGACGTGCGGAGCACAAAACGATGTTCCTGAACTTGTTCCCGCAATTCCCCCGGGGAAGAGCGAGGTGATCTTCTCTCCTGGCGCTGATACGGAGACCTCGCTGCCGTAATTACTGAAGGAAGCAAGTCGGTCATTGCGGTCGGTTGCCGAAACGGCGAGGACAGAGGGGTACTTCGCCGGATAGCAGACCTGAGTCTGGGAGTCGTTTCCAGCAATCCCCACTACGATTACTCCGCGTTGTGCCGCCCGGCGCAACGCTTGTTCAAGAACGGCAGGGGGTGTCCCGTTGGCATACACGCTCAGGTTTATGATTTGTGCACCGTTGTCGACTGCGTAGTCGATGGCTTGGGCGAACTTCTGCCAATCCTTAGTATAGAAGAGATTCTTTGAATTGAGAAAGCGTAGATCCATGACTTGAACTCCAGGGGCGACTCCTGTGGCCTTGTCGGCGTTGGGCTGAGCAGCGATGATCCCGGCGACAAATGTGCCGTGCCAGTGAATCTTGGAGCCAGCAAGTGAGCTTGGGTCGTCATCGCGAAAATCCCAGCCGTGCACGTCATCAATGTAGCCGTTCGCATCGTCGTCGATTCCGTTCTCCGGAATCTCGTCGGTATTGGACCAGATCTTTCCCGCAAGCTGCGGAACAGATGTATCGATGCCGCTGTCGATAACCGCAACCACGACTTTGTCGGAGCCGGTGGTGCGCTCCCACGCCTTGGGGGCTGCGATCCGCTCAACGCCCCACGCCAGGTTGAGTTTGCACAGATCTGCGGACTGGAACTCTCCCGAGGCTCCACCTCCACCGGCAACATGCGGAAGCTGGATCCAAACTAGGGGAAGAACGAGAGTTAGTAGGGTTGCTACGCTCAGCCAGATGCTTATTCGTCTCATTTTCGGCAGCCCGGCTGCCCCCGGGGGGCCCGTGGCTTTGCGTCGCCTCCTTGCGAAGGGTTTGCCTTTTTCGGATGTATGCCCTTATTCGCACTTATTGAGTAGTGTTTTCCATCATTTACAATTATACCTGGTGAGCAAGAAAATAGACACCCATCTCTCCTGTCGAATCTTCCACATTCGCGCTAAACGCTTTGATATCCTTGATAGAGGAACTGTCTCCCGCTACCTTCTTATGCAAACACGAAGAGGGGTCATGAGCATGCAATACGATGTGGCAGTGATTGGCGCCGGACCTGGAGGGTACGTTTGTGCGATCCGCGCGGCGCAGCTGGGGTTCAAGGTGGCCTTAATCGAGGAGGGCACGGTCGGTGGGGTGTGCCTCAACAGGGGGTGCATTCCCACTAAGGCGCTGTATTCCGCAACCAAGATGGTGGCAAAAGCAAAGCAGGCAGAAGCGATGGGAATTGAATTTTCTTCACCACAGCTCAACCTGTCTCAACTTGCGGCCTGGAAGCAAGGGATCGTCTCACGGTTGGTGGGCGGGATCGAAGCCCTGTTGAAGTCCAATGATGTGACCCTGCTTGAAGGGAAGGGACGGCTCGACGGTGCACACCGTGTCGTTTTCTCAACAGGTGATACGATCGAAGCCGACCGTGTTGTCCTGGCCACTGGATCTTCTCCAATGGAGCTCCCGGGATTCGGCTTCTCGGACCCAAACGTGTGGTCTTCGGATGATGCGCTCTTGCTTGCTGAGATCCCCGATCGGTTGCTGGTCATCGGTGGTGGGGTGATCGGCCTGGAATTGGCCACGATCTACAACCGTTTGGGAAGCGAGGTGACGGTGATTGAGATGATGTCCGAGATTCTTCCCGGGGTCGATCTGGAGCGTCGTAGCCTCACTCTGGTTAGGCGTGCGCTGACTACACAAGGGATCTCCCTGCACGTCAGCACCGCTGCGTCGTCCATCGACGGATCAGGCGAGGGCGTGGTGGTAAAAGCAAGCGGTGAATGGGCATTCGAAGCCGATCGGGTCCTGGTGGCGATCGGGCGACACCCAAACTCCGAGGGGATTGGACTTGAAACCGTCAGGATTGAGCCGGACAAGCGTGGATTCATCCCGGTCGACCGGGATTTGCAGACTGTTGCTCCTGGTGTGTATGCGATCGGGGACCTGATCGGCGGTCCCATGCTTGCGCACAAGGCTTCTGCCGAAGGGGTGAAGCTTGCAGCGTCCTTTGCCGGCGAGCAGAGGACACTTGACTACGACATGATTCCTCAGGCCATCTTTACCGACCCCGAGGTGGCCTGCGTGGGGTTTTCGGAGAAGCGGGCCAAACAGGCAGGCCGCGAGGTCACGACCGGCCGGTTTCCCTACGCGGCGTTGGGCAAGGCGCAGGGAATGGGCGAGGCCGAGGGTTTTTTCCAGGTTGTTGCCGACGCGAGGTCAGGACGGCTCCTCGGTGCCCAAATCGTCGGCGCCGAGGCGTCCGATCTGATCTCCGAGGCAGCGATTGCGGTGCAGAATGGGTTGTCACTCGATGCGATTGCCGATGTAGTCCACCCTCATCCGACCCTCCCCGAGGGGTTGAAAGAGGCGGCGGAGAATGCACTCGGCCGTGGGATTCACACCATCCAGCGCTGATCGTAGAACAGCAGCACGGCCTGTGCCTAGTGCGGGCAAAGAAAACGACTCCGGTCTTCAGTAACAACCGGAGTCGTTCGCACTCTTGTAAAGAGTTTGCCTCAGGGAACGATGACGATTGGAACGTAGGCCGTCTCTCCCTCTCCGTAGACGATCCAGAAGTTGTATCGCCCTGGTGCAAGAACGCCGGTGTCGATTCCTAGCCAGTAGGTGTCTCCTTCGTAGCGTTCGGAGAATGAGGTCACGGCTTCGAGATTGGCTGCCCCGCCGCCACCGACGGCGTCCTCAGCAAGGTCCGGCGAGGTCACGCGAATCCAGGGCCAGCCCGCCGCTCGCCATGACCCTTCATCGACTGCCCCTCCTCCTCCGACTGCACCGGTGTCGGCAAGTTCAATCCCGACTTCAAGTGATTCACCGGCACGGTGCTCGACCGGCGGGATCTCGAGGAACTCATCGAGTTCCTCGAGCCGCGTGGAGTTGATCACCGAGGCACTCGCCACCAACGGCCTCTTCAGTGCATCGAGTCCGTGGACGAGGATCCCCTCGTTTGTGTGCCAGTTGTCTCTTGTATCCGGACCCAATGGATCGGTGCGTTCCATCGTGCCCAGCGTGATGGCACTGCCTGCCGGCCAACCGTCTTGTTCAAGGTCGAAGAAGTTAGCCGTGTCGACGATTTCACCGTCGGCGTCGATCAGCTGGACGATGTCGCCGAAATCGCTGAGCTCGAGGTTGTAGGGCGGCGTGGTATCGTAGATCAAGTCGGCCGCTTCACTGCTGACTGTTTCGTCGTGCCACCGCTCGAGGAGGAAGTGGCTCTCGCTTTCCTGTTCGAGTTCACCGGTGATCAACCACGAGACATTGTCCTTGTCGTTCTTCTCTATTTGGACTGTCGCTGCTGGCTCACGATCGGCCAATTCGCAGGCCGAGGTTATCGCTGGCATCAACGTTCCGAACAGCATGACTTCCTTCCAGGGTTCCTCCTCTGGGGAGTTCTTGCGCCGCCAGCGCAGAATCCAGTCGGTGAGATCAACCGGGATGGTCCCAAGGTTGCGCAGTTCGATCCACTCGCCCCAAGGATCGGCAGCCGTTCCTGCCCAGGCGATCTCGGAGATGATTACCTTCCCTTCGCACGGCTCTTCGAGTTCACCGCCCCTTCCGGCCTCTTCCGATACCGTGATGTCGACGCTGTCTTGGTCGTCCTCGTTCGGGTCGTTGTTATTCGGAGTGGAATCCGGGTCCGGCTGATCGGCAGCGGTGACTTCCGCCGTGTTTGTGATCGTGACTCCGGCGGTGCCCTCCTTCACAGTGGCCGTGATCCGAAGCGTCGTGCTCGATCCGAAGGTCAGGAAACTTACGGTCCATAGGTTCGCCCCGACGTTGTAGCTTCCGGCGCCGTCGTCCGAGACGTACTGCAGCTCGGGTGGCAACGCATCGGTGATCTCCACGTTTGTTGCCACATCTGGACCCTGGTTCGTCAGGGTGATGGTGTAGACGATCGTCTCGGCCTCGGTAGGTGTGCTGTTGTCCACCGTTTTCGTGACTTCCAGATCGGCGAACGGAATGACGGCGAAGTCCTCGTCGTCCTCGCTCTGGTCGCCGTCGTCGTTGTTCGGTGCAGAGTCGATGTCGGTCTGATCGTGTGCGGTGACCTGTGCGACGTTCCGGTACTCTTCGCCTTGATTGACCGTTGCCTGGAAGGTCAGGTTTATGCTGGCTGCTGCAGCCAGCGCGTTGATCGTCCAGGTGAGGGTCGGTGCCCCCGCTTCACTGCGGCCATCTCCGCCGGTGATGCTGCCGCCGACGTAGGTGTAACCGGCCGGTAGGACGTCTTCTACTGCAACGTTTGTCGCGGTGGTTGAGCCCTTATTGCTCACCACCAGCGTGAAGGTCACGGTGTCACCCACATTTGGCTCCGTCGGATTGATGGATTTCTCAAGCTCCATATCGATAGCGCCGATGTAGATCTTGTTGGCGTTGCCGGTGTTTTCCCCTGTGCCGTCGGTCTCGACGTGTATTGTTAAACCTTTCACAGCCACGTCACACACTGCGTGGATGTCCACACTTCCGGCCGTGGCCGTGTTGATCTCCACCCACGCCTCACCATTGGCATCAGTGGTGGTGCTGGAGTCGACGACTGTGGCCGCGGCGGTGTTGTTCACCAGGCTGAAGGTCACTGTCTCACCGCTCGCTGCAACCCATCCGCTACCGACATCCTCCATCACCGTGGCGGTGACGCGGTGGACATCGCCCACTACGTTGGTCGCCGTCAAGGGGTCGAGTGTGATTCTGGCTTTAGCGTATGTTTTGGTCGCGTCCGGTCCGTTGGGTAAACCGGTGCCGGTG
>CAZDDA010000123.1:0-6673 GCA_964504085.1 uncultured Thermotogae bacterium
ACCTTACGACCGGACAGGTCTACTGGAATGTTATTCGCCAGGAACGCGCAGGGGATTTCCTCGGAAATACCGTACAGGTCATTCCCCACGTCACCGACGAGATCAAACGACTGATTCAGCTTCCGCTTCAGGAAGACGGAGCGGAGATTGGGGTCATTGAGGTGGGTGGAACCGTGGGCGATATCGAAAGCCTCCCATTCCTGGAGGCATTACGGCAACTGAAAGAGGAACTCCCGCGTGAGGACACGTTCTTCGTTCACCTCACCCTTCTTCCTCACCTTTCAACTACGGATGAGGTCAAGACAAAGCCAACGCAGCACAGTGTGAAGGAACTACGGGCGATCGGAATTCAGCCCGATATAATCATTGCTCGCTGTAATCATCCTCTTGCAGAATCGGTCAAGCGGAAGATCGCCCTGTTCTGTGAGGTACCGCAGGAGAATGTGATTGAGGATCCCGATCTCGCCTCGATCTATGAGGTACCGGTAGTAATGAATGATCAGGGGCTCACCCAATGCGTTGCCAAGGGCCTTGGCCTCGCTCCTGTGGAGGTAGAAATGGGGCAATGGCGTACGCAGGTTGTTCGGCTAACGAAGCCTTCGCGACGCGTGCGGATCGGGGTTGCGGGAAAATACGTTGCCCTGAAGGATTCCTACATAAGTATCAGCGAGGCGTTCGTTCACACTGGCGCGACCCTGGATGTGGGTGTTGACATAGAGTGGATTTCGACCGAAGCAGTGTCCCGGGACGGGCCAGAGACTTACTTGGGCGGACTTGATGGGCTGTTGGTGCCCGGAGGGTTCGGAGAGCGAGGTATTGAGGGAAAGGTTGAAGCGGTGGAGTATGTTCGGAAGAAGCGGATTCCCTTTTTCGGAATTTGTCTGGGGTTGCAGTGCGCCGTGATTGAGTATGCCAGGGATGAGCTACATCTTGCCGATGCGAATAGCTCTGAGTTTGATCCCAACACATCTTATCCAGTAATCGACCTACTTGAAGAGCAGCAGAACGTGACCCAAAAAGGAGGGACGATGCGGTTGGGGGTGTACGAAACGGTCTTGCGAAAGGGATCCAAGAGCCAGGCCTGCTACGGTGTAGAACGAGTTTATGAGAGGCACCGCCATCGCTATGAGTTCAACCCGCTTTATCGTCAGCGTTTCGAAGACGCGGGGATGCAAATTGCCGGAGCCTCGCCCGATGGCCAACTGGTAGAGATCATTGAACTGGAGGAGCATCCGTGGTTCGTTGGAGTGCAGTTTCACCCTGAGTTTGGATCGCGTTTTCTCAACCCCCACCCTCTATTTTGTGGTTTTGTCGAGGCATGTCTAAAGCGAAGGCTTTCCTCCTCTTCGTACTCGTCCTGATCGTAGGAGGGGCAATACTCCTTGTGGTCACGTTGCCCTGGGAACCCGTTTCAATTCAGCAGACCCTGGCAGAAAGGGTTAACCTTCACGGCTACGACGAGGATGGCGTCCTCATTTGGAGCCTGGAAGCACTGGAAGGAAAGATGGAGAACAATGCAGGAATATTCTCTGGAGTGAAGGCCGAATTCTACGATGCGGGGACGAAGCGACTCTGCGCAACCGGCGAAACTCTTACGTTTGCGGAGGATGATGCCACCCTGAGCGGTGAGGTGGAAATTCTCCATGACGACTATCGACTGGAAACGGAGACCGCCACCTGGCATGAGTCAGAAGGTGCGCTCACTGCCAGGGAAGTAACGATCTTCTTTGAAGCGGCGACGGTGGAGGCGGAAGCCTTTCAGTACGAACTGGAAAGAGAGCAAGCAGTGCTTGAGGGAGGAATCACCGCTATCCTTACCCAGAGCCGTACACTTCAGGTGGTGGGAGAAAGAGCTGAGCAAACAAGAGGCAAACTGATTCTCACTGGAGGTGTGCTGGTTGAGGAGGCCGATGAGTCGTACAGATGTGCCAGCCTTGAGTACGTTCAGGAGAGTGAAGAGGTAAGCCTGTTTGGTGGGGTGGAGGGGCAATTTGGCTCAGGAACAATCCGTGCCGAGTCGATCAGACTGACTTCTGGTGGGATTGTCGCTTCTGGTGGGATCACTCTTTTGCTTGATCATCCGTTCTTCGGGAAAACGTGATGGCGCTTGAGGCTAGGGGGCTTTTAAAGAGCTACTCTGGACGGCGGGTTGTCAATTGGGTCTCTTTGGATGTTGAGCCAGGGAAAGTTGTCGGGCTGCTAGGCCCAAACGGGGCCGGGAAGACGACGACGTTTTACATGATGATCGGATTCATCGCGGCGGAACGAGGAGCAGTTCTGCTCGAAGGAGAGGATATCTCCACATTGCCCTTTTACCGACGTGCTCGCCTTGGAATCGGATATCTTCCTCAGGAGCCCTCGGTCTTTGTTCGCGCCAGCGTGATGAAGAACCTCGATCTGGTTTTGGAATGCTCGGCGGATCCGGGGGAAAAGGTGCAGATTCGCGAACGCCTTTTGGACGAGTTTGGGCTTGTGAGTTTACGTGCCAGGCAGGCTGGTACGCTCTCTGCGGGGGAGAGGCGACGTCTGGAAATCGCTCGCTCGCTCGCTACTTCCCCCTCCTATATCCTTCTTGATGAGCCGTTTTCGGGGATTGATCCACTGTCGGTAGCCGAGCTTCAGGAGCAGATTGTCACCCTCAAAGAGAGGGGGATCGGCCTGATTACTACCGATCATAACGTCCGAGACACCCTCTCTATCACTGACTATGCCTACCTGATCAATGAGGGAAAGGTGATCAGCTCCGGGACATCGGGAGAGATCCTTGATGATCCGTTGGCCCGTCGCTTTTACCTAGGGGAACGCTTTCAGGTGTGACGCGTACGTGGAGGTGCCGTCGTAGGATGAACGCACCGAATCCGAGAATGAGAATAGCGCTGATCACGTGGGCAGCACGAATTGGCCCAAGCCACAAGCTGTCCCCACGAGAGAAACTTACCAGCGAGCGGGCGATTGAGTAGAGGATAAAGTACATCGCTGTCGAAAAGCCATCTCGGTAGTTCTTCTTGCGAATCCGCCACAGGTAAGTGAAGATGGCGGCGTTCAGGATCATTTCATAGATCATCGAGGGATGGGTTGCGAGGCCTGGGTAGGCTTGGCCAACTGGAGAATCAAGTGGAAAGCGGATTCCCCAAGGAAGTGTTGTGGGAAGTCCAAACGCATCACCATTCATCAGATTTCCGATTCGGCCAATTGCTTGGCCGAGGATCAGGCTTGGGGCGATGGCATCGGTAAGGGCCCAAAACGAGACTTTTTTGATTCGACAGAACAGGTAGACAACAATTGCCCCGACGATCACCCCACCGTGAATGGCCAACCCGCCTTGCCACACCTTGATCATGTTTAGGGGATGTCGGCTGTAGTAGCCCCATTGGAACGCGACGTAGTAGATTCGCGCTCCCAGAATGGCTGACGGGATGGTCCACAGCAGAAGGTCGAACAGATCCTCGGAGGAGAGAGGAATTCTCTTCCGCCGTACCTCCTTGATAATCAGGATCAGTCCTATAGTTATGGCGATTACATACATCAAGCCGTAGTAGTGAATCGTTATCGGTCCGATTTTTGCCAGAATTGGATGCATGACTTTCTCCCGGTTGTCGATATGATGGAGAGTATATGAGCCATTTCCGTGAAAAGAAAGCGCTGCTTGCACTTGTTGCTGGCGCAGCAGTTGCCCTGTCGATGCCCGGCCTGGGGATCGGCCCTTTCGTGTTCGTAGCACTTGTACCCCTTTTTGCGGCTATCGAGAAAGGGAGAGGATTCCTGGCAGGATTTCTGGCAGGGGTTGTGTTTTTTGCCATTGATCTGCGGTGGCTGCTTACCCTCTATCGGTTCAGTTGGCTCGTCGTTCCCGGATACCTGATTCTTGTCGCCTACCTGGCGGCCTACTTCGGGCTGTTTTGTTTTCTCATGGTCTGGGTTCGAGGGAAAAGAGGTTTCGATGGAGTGCTGCTTGTTCTGGCACCACTTTGCTTCACGCTTTTGGAGATTCTACGGGCATACGGCCCGCTTGGAATTGGCTTTTCGTCCCTCTATCTGAGTCTGTACCGCTATCCGTCGTTGATCCAAATCGCGGCAGTTGCTGGCCCGTGGGCGATTACTGCGGCGATCGTCTGTGTGAATGCGTCGCTCTATCTTGCGATGCGCAAAAGCGCGGGCTACTTCCTCATTGCAGGCGGAATCGTGGGGCTTCTTGCCGCGTTCTCAATCTACTGCGGCCCACGAGAAGGGGAGGCGCTCGCTGTAGCCGTGGTTTCTTCAGCGGTGCCCCAGGAAAAAAAACTCGACGGACGCAATCTCCTTCCACTTCTAGAGCAGTACATCGCATTGGGTGAACAAGCAGCAGGGACAAACCCTGATCTCATTATCTTTCCCGAATCGATCCTCCCCGGCTACATTTTGCGTGATGAGCGCCTCCTTCCTCAATTCAGGGCCCTTGCCAAGGGTGCTGACGCGCGCGTTCTTTTCGGGACCGGTGATTATCGAAATGGCGAGATCTACAACAGCGTAGTACTGCTTTCTCCCGACGGAACGACCGTGGGAACGTACGACATGGTTCATCCGGTTCCATTCGGAGAATACATTCCAGGGCGAGGTCTACTGGAACGGATTGGCCTGGGGCGATTTGCCAATTCCTTTCTGTTTCAAGATCTTGCGCGTGGAGAAGGGTACGTTCCAGTTGGTGGAATCGGAACACCAATCTGTTTTGAAGCAACCTTTCCCACCGCGGCGCGAGCGTTGGGGAGAAACGGTGCCGTGCTGCTGGTCACCGTGACAAACGACGCCTGGTTCGCCGGTAGTTCCGAGCTTCGAGCGCACTTTGCCGCTGCTGTCTTTCGAGCGGTGGAGACTCGATGCACCCTGATCCAGGCGGCGAACGGCGGGGTATCAGGGGTCGTTGACCCTCGCGGCCGGATCCTAAACGAAGTCATCGGGGAGGGGATTCTTTTCGCCGACGCGGTTCAACTGGAGAACAAATCACTCTACTCTCAGCGAGGAAACTCCATTCTATACGCAGTTCTAGGTGCAAGTAGCCTTGCTGCGATAGTGTGGAAAACGAAAAGGACGTGCTCTTCCAAAAAGACTACGAGGGGCGGAGACAGGTCCCCGCCCCTTTAGATCGATTCTACCTTCTTGCTGCGGCTGGCGAGGCGTTGTTATCTGGAGCGGCCAGATTGGTGAGGTTTGTGACAGCGCCATTGGAGAAGGCAACCTTGTAGATGTTGAAGTTTCCTGCAGTCTCCTCCCTGACAAAAACAATCCCGGAATTGTCCTCCAGCCAGTAGGGACAGAATTCGTCTTTGGTCGTATCGGAGATTTGCCCCACCGGTACCGATCCCAAGATAAGGGTGTTCACGTACGCTTCCAACGTCTGTGGCGTACCCGTTCCATCGGCGTTCATTACCCAAATGTCGATGGTTGCACCTTGGTCGGTGGAGAAGGCGATCTTTGTCCCGTCCGGTGACCAGGCCGGCTTGGAGATTCCAGCAGTTGCGGGAAGGTTGAGGGTAGGAGCAAGTCCAGTAGTGAGGAAGTTTGCCGTCGAAGCGTCCCCATCGTTGCCGGTCGAGTCATACAACGTACTTAAGATGCCGCCTGCCGTGCGCTTAATGATCGCACTTCCTCCCGCCGTAGCTGTTCCGTCGTGTTTCACACCCGATACGAAAACGAGACTGTCGTCTAACGGCGAGTAGGCTGGCGCGATCGCCCAAGATGGGGTCTGTGTCGTCAGCTGAGTCGCAGTGCCTCCTGCAGCAGGGATCGAGTAGATCTCCCACGTTGTGTCGGACGGTGTCTGCGCGGCGTTCGAAGCGTAGGCGATCTTGGTTCCATTGTACGACCAGCTGGGCTGGATCTGATTGGACATGGTTTGCGTCGTCAATTGAGCATTGTGCTCGCCCACAACCGTTAACGTCCATACGTTCCAACGAGTTCCATCTTCGGCTGTATAAGCAACTTTAGTGCGTGTTCCCCGCACCAGATCCGGGAAGAGTTCATCGTTACCTGTTTCAAGAAGCTTCCTTGGATCACTTCCATCAGCTTGCATTCGCCAGATGTCGTAATCGGAAACGAACCGATTGCTGGCAAACGTGATCATGGCAGGGCCGATCGTCACCGTGCCGCTGTCCATTCCGATCCGCCCATCGTTGTCAGTGACGGTAAGCTCGACGGTGTAGGTGCCGGCTACCGTGTATGGGTGCGTTTGGACAACAGAGACGTCGCTCCCAGTGGCGTGGGTCGACCCATCACCGAAATCTAAGTCGTAGGTTGCTATCGTTCCGTCTGGGTCATTCGATCCACTGATATCAAGAGTGACTGTCACCGGTACTTCTTGGTCATCTGCAGGCGTAGTGATCACAAGCAGGGCAATCGGAGCCTGCCCGAAGAAACCACGACAGGCAGCGAGTCCTACCATGAGGCACAGCATCAAGGCGATGGTTAGCCAGACTGCAGCAACAGGTCTTGGCGGGCTTTTTCCGGTAGTTTTCGGCGGTGAGGACATTTCCTTGACCTCCTTACAGGCTTTCCTTGAACATGTATTTCTGATCGACCACTTTTTTGTTTCTTGAGTCTAGCGCTAGGATTCGTCTCTTTTCCAGGGACGAAGGCCCAGAGGGGGGGGAGGGTTCGTCACAGCTTGAGGTGATCAATGTCGGGAAGGAAACTTCTCCCG
>CAZDDA010000124.1:0-6668 GCA_964504085.1 uncultured Thermotogae bacterium
AATCTTGAGAGCAAGTTTACCCAGTTGGAGCGTGTCGCCTTCTTGCAACTGGCGCTTGTCTGAGGGAATCCCGTGTACGACCTCGCTATTGATTGAGGTGCAAAGCGTTGCCGGATACCCTTGGTAGCCCTTGAACGCAGGTTGGGCGCCCGCCTTGCCGATCAACCGCTCGGCCAGCTGATCCAGGGCAATGGTGGTCTTCCCTGGAGCGACCTCTTTACAAACCTTTCGGACAATGGAGGCAAGAATCATTCCGTTTTCACGTAGGATAGCGATCTCGGCCGGGGTTTTCAGTTGAATCATTCGGCGATTAAGTCAAGGATGTCGCTCAGCACTTCGCTGGAGGGCCTTTTCCCATCGACTTCATACAACAACCCTTGCTTGCTGTAATACTCGATCAGGGGAGCAGTCTCTTGGGCGTACACGTCGTATCGGTTCTTGATCACATCAGGTTGATCGTCGTTCCGCAGGAAGAGCAGACTTCCGCAGGCGTCACAGCGCATATCCATCTCCGGCGGATTGAACAGGAGGTTATAAATCTGCCCACAATCCTGGCAAACACGACGGGAGGAGAGTCGGTGGATTACTTCCTCTCGCGAAAGTGCCACATTGATTACGCCGTCGAGTGGGGTGATCTCAGCCAGTGCCTCGGCCTGTACAACCGTTCGTGGAAAGCCGTCAAGGATGAATCCATCTGCATTGGTAATACGTTCGCGGATCATGTCGACGATTAGATTGTCAGGAACCAGATCTCCTTTGTCCATCCATCCCTTTGCGGCTTGACCGAGGGCGGTACTACGCGCCACTTCCTCCCGCAAAATGTCTCCGGTAGAGAGGTGAACAAGGCCGGTTTTCTCCGCAAGGAGCTTTGCTTGTGTCCCCTTGCCTGCACCGGGAGGGCCAAGGAGCGAGATTCTCCGCCAACTCATCACCCTCTCCTTCCCAACAGTCCTCCCGCTTTGGTCAAGCTCTCGTAATGCCGCATTACGAGGTGTGCTTCGATCTGCATCAAGGTATCGATCCCAACGCCAACAACGATTAACAGTGAGGTGCCTCCGACGAGGAACATCCCGCGTATGCCACTGATCGCCGAAAAGATGTAGGGAAGTACAGCGACTGCAGCTAGAAAGAGGGCACCGATGAGGAGGATCCGATTCAGCACTCCCGAGATGTAATCGGCCGTCGGCTTGCCAGGGCGCACGCCGGGAATGAAACCACCCGCTTCGCGCACGTTCTTTGCCAAATCTTGCGGGTCGAAGACAATCGAGCTGTAGAAATAGGTGAAGAACAAGATGAGAAGCACGTAGGCGATCATATAGGGAATGCTCCCATTGGCGACGTACGGTTGCAACCAAGCGAGGGCCGGGAGCCACTGAGTGAAGGTCATCGGCATGGTGAGTATTGCCGTGGCAAAAATGATCGGAATGACGCCGCCTTGATTGACGCGGATCGGCAGGTGAGTGGTGTGTCCCCCGTAGATGCGGCGCCCGGAAGTCCTCTTGGCGTACTGGATCACGATCTTTCGCTGTCCTTGCTGAATCATGACTACTCCGGCTATCACCACTATAAGGATGGCGAAGAACGCAACCCCCCAGAACGGGCTCACTGTTCCGGCTGAGATCTCAATGTACGTTGACTGCAGCTGCGCGGGAAATCGAGACAGGATGCTGATCATGATGATCATACTAATGCCATTCCCGATTCCGTTTTCCGTGATTCGCTCACCCAACCACATGAGGAAGATCGTTCCCGTGGTCAGCGCAATGATGGAGGTGAGATAGAACCAGATCCCGCCACTTGCCAGCTGCCAGTTGATGATCAGCATGCTCATTGTTGCTGCCTGAATGACCGCAAGTCCAAGGGTTGCCCACCGCGTGTACGTGGTGATCTTTCGTCGTCCCTCACGACCCTGCTGCTGCATCTCCTTCAACTTCGGAATAACAGCGGTGAGCAGGCTGAAGATAATCGACGCGTTGATGTAGGGGGTTACCCCCAGTGCGAACAGTGAGAACCGCTGCAGTGCCCCACCGGTGAACATATTGAGGAAATCGAAGATCCCTCCGCCCTGGCTAGCAAAGAAGCCCTTCAGTGCCTCTGCGTCGACGCCGGGAACGGCGATGTGCGTTCCAAAACGGAAGACGATAATAGCACCCAGGGTAAATAGAATTCGCTTTCGAAGTTCCGGAATCCGAAATAAAGAGGCGAATTTCTCCCACATCGCTACACCGCTTCGGCCAGTCCGCCGGCCTGCTCAATCTTGCGCCTGGCTTCACGTGTGAAGCGGTGTGCTCGCACCGTTAGGGGTTTCGTTAGCGCGCCTCTCCCGAGGATTTTCAACTTATCTTTTCGCCCCTTGATGAGGCACATCTCCCGAAGGGTTTCTAGTGTCACCTCAGCCTGAGGCAGGAAGCGACTTTCGAGTGTATCCAGGTTGACACAAGCGTATTCCACTCTTCGGGTCTGAAAACCGCGCTTGGGGAAACGCATCCAGACAGGAGTTTGGCCACCCTCGTAGCCGGGGCGCACCCCTCCACCGCTGCGTGAGTTCTGACCCTTTGTTCCGCGACCGCTCTCGTGGCCGCCATGACCAGAACCATATCCGCGCCCAACACGTTTGCGCTTGCGGTGGCTTCCTCTACTCGGCCGAAGCTCTTCAAGTTGCATTCGTGACCTCTGCCTTTGTTTCGGCCTTGCTTCCCCTCAGCTCTTCGACCTCTCTACGGCTACGCAGTTGGGTCAATCCGTTGACCGCTGCTCGCGATAGGGTTAGTGGGTTGGTCGTTCCCAGTGATTTGGTCAGGATGTCGCTGATCCCTGCGAGTCGGCAAACCGCTCCCACCGTGACACTCGCGATAACTCCCGTTCCAGGGTGAGCCGGTTTCAGCAACACCTTGCCTGCTTTGAACTTCCCGATCACTTCGTGAGGGATGGTCTGTCCATCCAGGTAGACGTCAACCAGGTGTTTCTTGGCGTCGTGAATCGCTTGATGAATGGCGCGCGGGATCTCGGTTGTGTTTCCCAATCCAACTCCAACTCGTCCCTTGCGATCTCCAACAACCATTGTGACCCGAAACTTCAGATTCCGACCACCCTTTGTGACCTTACTGACCCTTCTGATATCGATGATCTCATTTTCGAACTCGTCGGTGGTGATCAAAATCTTAACCCTCCCTTGCGACAAGCTTCGGCGAGGGCAGCAACCACACCATGATAAGGGTAGCCGCCTCGATCGAAAACGACTGTTTCAATGCCGTGTTCCAGTGCCCTCTTGGTAAGAAGTTCCCCTACTTTTCCCGAGGAGTGTATGTTACACCCGGTGATTGCCTCCCGTAACTCACGGTCCAAAGTTGACGCCGAGACAAGGGTTGTACCTGCCTCGTCGTCGACCACCTGTGCGTACACATGATGCAGGCTCTTTGTGATGCACAGTCGGGGGCGTGACCGAGTGCCGGAGATCGTTTTACGAAGCCGGCGATGGCGCCTGAGCCGTTCCGCCTTTCTGTTGGTCGTTGACACCGTTCTCACGCTCCCATGCCGGGACCCTGGCCGCCCAGCTTCCCTGCCTTATGTAATACCTCTTCATCCTGGTACCGGATGCCCT
Organism: uncultured Thermotogae bacterium; assembly: GCA_964504085.1. Lineage (GTDB taxonomy): Bacteria > Bipolaricaulota > Bipolaricaulia > UBA7950 > UBA9294 > CAZDDA01. The sequence goes on from CAZDDA010000124.1 coordinate 3,602, forward strand.
TCCCCTTATATGGCTCAGGCTTGCGGAAAGACCGGATCTTGGCAGCAACCTGCCCGACCTGTTGCTTGTCTGCCCCACGGATGATGATCTCTCCCGGATTAGGGAGCTCAGCTTCCACCCCTTCCGGAAGCACATACTCCACCGGTTGAGAGTAACCGAGGTCAAGGATAAGAGTCTCTCCTTGAAGCCTGGCGCGATATCCGAGTCCCTTCACCAATAGTGCCTTCTCCCAGCGTTGAGAGACCCCGTGAACCATATTGGCCAACAGACTCCGGTAGAGGCCATGAAAGGCGCGGCTCTGTTTATCATCGCGTCGTCGACTCACCGTTACCACGCTGTCCGCAACAACGATCTCCACCCGGTCGGGACGATAATCCTGCACAAGTCGACCGTATTTGCCCTCCACCGCAAGGAGTGCTGGGCCTACCTCGACCTTCACGCCATCAGGGATCTTCACTGGTACTTTTCCCACCTTAGACATCGCTTGTCACCCTACCATATCTCACAGAGAACCTCCCCGCCGATTCCGCGTTCTTGGGCTTCACGCCCAGACAAGATCCCTTGTGAAGTGGAAACGATACAAATACCAAGTCCTCCAACCGGTTTCGGTATCTCCTCCTTGCTGGCATACATCCGGCGGCTCGGTTTACTCACCAGTTTGATTCCAGTTATGGCGCGCTGGGCTTTGCTTCGTTCTCCTCTATATTTTAGTCGGAGGCGAAGCGCAGATTGTGGCTTCTGATGGATGACCTCGTAGCTCGAAATGAAGCCCTCCGCTTCTAGGATGCGGGAGATCGTCTCCTTGACTTTGGAATGTGGCATTGACACATCGGGATGGAACTTTTCATTCGCGTTTCGAATCCGCGTCAGCATGTCAGCTATGGGGTGTTCTATCGTCATCGTTTCTCCCTACCAACTTGCTTTCTTTACGCCGGGGATCTCCCCTCGGTGCGCTAGCTTGCGAAAGCAAAGTCGGCAGATCCCGAAATCACGAAAATACCCGTGTGGACGTCCGCATAAACTGCATCTGCTGTACGCCCGGGTGGAAAACTTTGGAGGCTTTTTGCTCTTTAAAATTAATGCTTTCTTGGCCATGACCTCTCCCTAGTCTTTGAATGGAAGTCCAAGATCCTTGAGAAGCGCGTAACCCTCTTGATCGGTTCTGGCAGTGGTTACGATCGTTATGTCCATCCCTTGGATCGTCACGATGTCGTTGTAGGAAATCTCTGGGAAGACGAGTTGCTCACTGATTCCCAGCGTGTAGTTGCCCCGGCCGTCGAATGACGAGGCCGATAGACCACGGAAATCGCGGATTCCGGGCAACACCGCGTTAAACAACTTGTTCAAGAACTCGTGCGCCTGGTCACGACGCAGGGTCACCTTGCATCCAATTGGATCTCCAGCCGCAAGATGAAAATCAGAGATCGACCGCATTGCTTTTGTCACAATCGGCTTTTGTCCGGCAATCGTTGCCATGTTCTTCATTGCTCCCTCGAGCACCTTGGGATTATCTTTATCAGAGACTCCCATATTGATCACGACCTTCTCCACACGCGGAACCTGCATGACATTTGCCAGATGGAGTCCCTTCATCAACCGAGGGGCAATCTCTTTCGCAAACCTCTCACGTAACAACATTTCTATCGGAATACCTCGCCACACTGTTTACAACGGCGTATCTTTTCGCCCTCCACCACCGCGAAACCGACGCGTGTTGGGAGGCCGCATTCTGGACAAAGTGGCAACACATTTGAAATGTGTATGGTTCCTTCACGCTTGATGATCCCCGGCTCGCGCAGGGTTTGGGTTGGTCGTTGATGCTTTGTGATCATGTGTACGTTTTCTACAACCAGCCTGCTTCGCTCGGGATAGACGACAAGCACTTTGCCGACCTTTCCGCGATCGTTTCCTGCGATCACCTTTACCCGATCCCCCTTGCGCACAGTCCTCATCATATTCTCCTTTATAAGACTTCGGGAGCGAGGGAGATGATCCGCATCATTCTCTTGTCCCGCAACTCACGTGCTACTGGCCCAAACACCCGCGTCCCGATGGGTTCCCCCTGATTATTGATGAGCACGATTGCGTTATCGTCAAATCGGATATAGGTTCCATCCTTCCGACGATAGGCACTACGGGTGCGGACGATGACTCCTCGTACGATCTGCCCCTTCTCTATGTCGCTGGTAGGTAGGCGTTTGCGCACCGACCCAACCACTACATCCCCTATTTCGCCACGTCGCCGGTTCGACGGCCCTAGGACATTGATGCAGCGGACCTGTTTTGCACCAGAATTGTCCGCCACCTTTAACATCGTTTGCATCTGAATCACAATCAGGCCTCTGCTTTTTCGATGATCTCAGCCAGTCTCCAGCGCTTGGTCAGGCTGTAGGGTCGTGACTCCTCGATCTTCACGAGGTCCCCCAGCCCAGCCGCTTCGGCGGGGTCGTGCGCGTAGAACTTCGCGTGTTTTCGAACATGCTTGCGATAGCGAGGGTGCAGGTGTCGTTCTTCCACCCTTACCACAATAGTCTGCCGCATACGGTCGCTTACCACGCGTCCCATTTTCACTTTCCTCATCCTTGTTCCTCCTGCATCTTCACTCTGGCAATCGTCATAACCCGCGCGATATCTTTGCGCGTCTTGCATAGCTCAGCCGTATTATCCAGCTCTCCCGTCGCCTTTTGGAAACGCAGGTTGAACAGCTTCCTTTTGAACTCTTGCTCCTTCTGCACGAGCTCCTCTACGGTCAACTCGCGCAACTCCTCGGCCTTCATGTCTCGCCTCCCAGTAGCACCTTGCTCTTCAACCGGGTAGGGATGGGAAGCTTGTGGCCAACGAGTTCGTGGACCCTTTTTGCCTCTGCTTCACTGATCCCCGCAATCTCAAACAGGATTCGACCAGGCTTCACCACCGCTACCCAGTGATCCACCGCGCCTTTTCCCTTGCCCATGCGTGCTTCAGCAGGGTGTTTGGTGATTGACTTGTCGGGAAAGACGCGAATCCAGATCTTGGAATCGCGGTGAGTTTGACGGGCGATAGTGGTCCGGCAGGCTTCGATCTGTTG
>CAZDDA010000125.1:0-2868 GCA_964504085.1 uncultured Thermotogae bacterium
GGATACAATCGCCCTTAATACGACCATTGCGCTCTCCTTTGCCATTGTAGCCGTCTAGGGCACCACAACCTGGAAAGCAACCCAAAAGAAGTTTTCGTCGCTCAAGATTGCTGCAGAGATGGACTTCACCGAGGACATTGAAGGTCGGCTCGAGATTCTATTCGATACAGAGAATCTGAAGTCCCTCAAACTGAAAGGGAGTGATCTTCCTTTCTCAAAAGGGTTTTTCGACATCGAGACCTACTTCAAGTACGAAGAAACCCTCACCCTGTACCAGGTAACGGCCAATTTTGACGATTTGACTGTTGCCAAGCTTCCTGCTTCGGTTGATCTTGTCCTTCGGGAAGCCTACCTTCGTGCAAAGCTCACCCGCGAACGTGATGACGACACACTCAGTATTCAAGGCATCTGGAAGAAAGGTGCGTTTTACGAAGGGAAAACCACCTTCACCCATGATGAAGCCACTTGGTCTGCCAAGGAGCAGCTGACGTTCAAGCCCGGCTCTTCACTGCTGCACGCCGAGAAGGGTCAACTAACCGTAGACTGGGATCCTTCCGACGTGTTCTCCCTCAAAGCCGTCTGCAAGCATACGTTCCGCAATAATGCACTCTTGGTAACCAATCTGACCCCGACGATGGCGCTGGAGATCGGAGAATTCGAACTTACGTGGCAGGGGGCATATCAACCCCAGGGAACTGCTTTGTGTTTGGGCACCTACACTCTGACCCTGGAAGATGAAGTAGAGATTGGCAGTCTCTCACTTAAATCCGTTCTCAATATCAAAGAGGATTGGTTTTACAGCTTTTCAGTGCAGCTTTCCTTTGGCACCTAACGCTTTGGCGCGACAATCCGATCGATCAGGCCATAGGATACGGCCTCCTCGGCGGACATGTAGTAGTCTCGGTCGGTGTCCTTGGTGATCTTTTTGACGGTCTGGCCGGTGTGCTGCGCAAGTGTGCGATTGATCTGATCGCGCAGGCGGAGGAGTTCCTCGGTTTGGATCTTGACGTCAGTTGCCTGTCCCTGCGCACCACCGAAGACCTGATGGATAAGGATACGCGAGTTGGGAAGCGCTGAGCGTTTTCCCTCCGTCCCTGCAGAGAGGAGAAGCGCCGCCATACTGGCGGCCTGTCCGATGCAGATCGTGGCCACGTCGCACTGGACGTAGCGCATGGTGTCATAGATGGCAAATCCGGCGGTCACCGAACCACCAGGGGAATTGATGTACAGCTTAATATCTTTCGATGGATCCTTCGCTGCCAAAAACAGCATTTGAGCAATAACAACGTTCGAAATCTCGTCATCGATCGGCTGTCGCAAGAAAACAATGCGATCCTCCAACAGGCGCGAGTAGATATCGTAGGTTCGCTCAGTGTGACCAGAGTGATCAATAACGAAGGGGATTTGCCCTTTCATCTCTCCTCCTTTGTAGTCTCGGCCGTCTCGTACAGGAGATCAAGGACACGCCCGTTCACCTTTTCGGAACGATAATCCTCGAAACGCTCCTCAGCCTTGAGACGGGCGATGAAGCGAAGCGGGTCTTCTCCTGCCTTTTCAGCCTCAGCACTCGCAATCCTCTCAAGCTCAGCGTCATCGATCGTGATCCCTTCCTCCTCGGAAAGCTTCTGCAAAACGAGTTCGCGCCGGATGCGACGGGCCACGCGGTCACGGTAGTCGCTTCTCACTCCCTCTTCACTCTTCCCCTGGTCTTTGAGGTAATCCTCAAAGGTGAGGGGAGAACGGGGGTGCCCGAGGTTCTTCTTCAACCGCTGCAGCTCCTCCTCGGAAAGCTTCTCCACGAGAGCTTCAGGAAGGGGAAGTGCCAATTGATCGACAATGCGATCGAGGAGTTCGGTCTTCTCCGTGTGCTCCTGCTTCTCGGCACGAGCTTTCGCCAACTTGTCCTTGATGTCTTCTTGCAAGGCAACAAGACTATCGTAGCCTGCATCCTTTGCCAGCTCATCGTCGACTTCCGGGAGGATGACCTCCTTTAATTCGAGGATCGATAAGGCGGCGTGCATGCCTCTCCCTTCGGGAAGATCCAGGTTGATCTCAACGGTCTCTCCAACCCTGTGCCCGATGAGCGTTGCGGTAACTGGGTCTTCAGTCTCCGCGCGAGCGTCCCACTCCTCCTTGTCTTGCCGCACGCGAACGATGTCGCCATCGTTGACGGTCTTCTCCTCCTTGGGGGCAAGGGTTGCAAATTGACGTCGGACCTCCTCCAGTGCTGCCCGCACGTCCTCTTCCGTGACCTTCTGTCCCGGTTTTTTCACCAACCCGAGGCCTCGATACTCGGGGAGTTCAAACTCAGGGAACACAGAGAAGCTTGCCTCAAAAACGAACGCCTCTCCCTCATTAAAGACGACCTCGTTTACTGTCGGTGGGGTGATCGGGTGAAGTTCAAGCGCCGAAACTGCCTGTGGAACATGTTCCTCTTCCAGCGTTTTTTGTGCTTCCTCAAGGAACATCTCCCGGCCGAAACGAGAATCGAGGAATGCGCGCGGTACGCGCCCTTTTCGAAAGCCGGGAATCCTTGCCTCGCGGCCGTAACGGCGGTAAACCTCTTCGATTCCCTGCTGCACAGCCTGTGCCTCTACCTTTACCTGCACGGTGACGTCTGTGGCCGAGCGTTCCTTAATGGTGTAGCTTGCGTTTTCCTCTATCAAAGAAATCCACTCCGTATCTGGCTTCGGCGCCGGGATTATACGAACGGATCAAGCATTGAGCAAGATGAAACAACGGACTAGCTGGCAAGAGCTGCGAGCCACCGGATCCCCAGGAGGCCTCTCCACAGTCCACTTGTCAGGTTGAGCAAGCCACTGATTCCTCCCAACAGAATGAGAGCAAGCAGGATGAGGAACCCGTATC
>CAZDDA010000125.1:2968-6652 GCA_964504085.1 uncultured Thermotogae bacterium
AGAGTGAGGTTTGTGGCAGGACCAGCGATGGCGACATACAGCATCCCCTTAAACGGCTTGCGGAAGTAGTTGGGGTTGATAGGCACCGGTTTGGCCCAACCGAACAGGAATCGGGACCCCATGACCACCAGGGCGAGAGGAATGAGGATCGTGCCAATCAAATCGACGTGCGCAAGCGGGTTTAAGGTCAACCGACCGCGAACTTTGGGCGTGGGATCTCCCAGGCGATAGGCCACGTAGCCGTGCGAGACCTCATGGAACACGATCGCGGCAAACACGGCAACAAGCGAGAGCGCAATATCCAACACATTACCGATATTCACTCTGGATTCCCCTTTTCCTCAAAGCTGCACCGTGAGTGTATCCTCCTGGGCAAGGATTACCAATCCGGGCGGGGATCCCTTCGGTTTCCGAACGTGTTTGACCAGAGTGATACTCACCTCAGCCCTCTTTTCTGCCTTTGCTTTGGAGTACAGGGCAGCAAGCCTGGCAGCTTTTTCTATGACGACTCTTGGGATGTCGGAACGGCCTTGCCGACGCACGACGACGTGGGATCCGGGAACCCCTTTGACATGCAGCCAGAGGTCATCGGGCCGCGCTTTTCGCAACAAGGCATCATTCTGTGTAGCGTCCTTTCCCACTTCAACCGTGTAGCCGTCGACCTGAAAGATCCTGGATGCAGTCAGCGGGACAGGCTCGCTGTGCACAACAGTTGAAGGAATTAAGGCGACCGCCTCCTCACCCGGTGTCTGCCCGTCCTCCAGGGCGGCAACGCCTTCCTGGAGGACGGAGAGCTCCTGTTTAATGCGGATCAGACGACGCTGCACAATCGGCCGGCCGCGGCGAAGACGCCTTGCCCGTTTGTAGAGTGCTTGCGCATTCTCCACGGGTGATAGTCGCGGACTGAGAGGGATCTTGACGGGTTCGCCGGTTTCTGGATCAGTGAGCGTTGCCTCGGCCGCCCCTCGTGAAAGCTCGCTCTGGTAGGTCATAACAAGATTGGCGCGGTAGCCAAGGGTGTCTGCAGAATCGGCTTCGGCGAGCCACTCCCGCAGTCGCAAAATGGTCCGTTCACGTTTTGTAATCGCGCGTGATAGGTCGGCGCGAAGCGTTGCCTGTTCGCTGTCCACCTGCGCCGATTCATACCGCGCAGAATACTCTCGATCGAGGGCCGCCCCAAAGCTTTCGCTCGCTTCTCCGGGGGGAAACAGCCGAAAGAAGGACGCTCGTTTGTCCATTGCGTCGTATTCCGGTTGTGGTTCTTGCACCTGCGCAACAACGGTCGTCAGTGCCTGCAGCACTCGCTGTTCGAGCGAGGTGCTTTCAGGATTGCCCCTTGCCCGGTCAAGGACAGCCCGCGCTGTTGGCCGCCCAATCCCATCGATGCGGCGGACCATGGCTCTTCCGGGATCCTCCCCCTGAAGGATTGCTGCCAGATCGGAGGGGCTAACCTTCGTGAAATCGAGCTTCTGTTGTGAGGGCAGCGGTTGATAGGAAGAGCCGGAGGTCGCACGGGGATCGGCACGCCACGCAGCAACTACTTTGTCATCCTTGAGCAAAATCAGGTTTCCACGCACTCCAAGAAGTTCAACGACAACAGCAAATTGCTCCGCTCCGTCCGCAGCTTTCCGCCTCACGCTCAGTGATGCAACCCGCTCCCAACCCGGCTGCCTGATCCCTACGATTTTCCCACCGCGTAGGTGCTTTCGCAGCAACATCACAAATGGAGACGGATTCTTCGGATAGGGAAGGTCGAGTCGAGTCAAGTGAATCGCAGCCTCTTTCGGAGAGAGGAGAAGTCGAACATCCCTCCCGGAAAAAAGGTGAAACACGAACGTGCCCCTCTGTGGCTCGTAAATCTGCCGGATGAGGCCATCAGTGACGGCTGGGCGCAGCTCTGTGAGGGATGCGGCAATCGCCAATCCGTCCATGGCTCCTCCGGTTGTTGAAGTGAAATAGCCTAGCTATAATCGCGATTATACCGCCGGCGTAGCTCAGTGGTAGAGCAACGGTTTCGTAAACCGTGGGTCGGAGGTTCAAATCCTCTCGCCGGCTGTTAGGGCTCTTGGAGTAGGGATGCTTCGCTTTGGCGTGTCGCCCTTTCCCCTCTCAAAGGCCGTCGAACTGATCCGTCTCTGTTGCCACACCAGTGCAATTTCTTGCTGCTCGTGGGCAAGCGAGATGCCTCTTTTGCCCTACGCCGGACCAAGCCTGTTGCCTGCAGCCCACAGCACCCAGGCGAGCAGATTGAGTTGCGCCTCTGGGAGCGCCGCTGTGGGAGTGGACACGCGTCCATATTGCCCAATAGCCACTCGGCCTTGTCTGATGGCGCAATGCTTCCATCCGGTTCGCACCTCTGATCACCACCAATCTGTGGCTGGAGTGTACAGTACACATTGGATAGTGAAAACACTGGCGACACCGTGCCCTCCTTGCCACCAAAGAACCCGCCAGCCAACTCGCAAGCACCTCCTTGCCGGGGCCTCGAAAGGGGCCCCGTGTTGCCTGAGCGTCTTCAACACATATGTGGCGGGTTGGAAAAGCCCTTGAGCGCATGATCTCCTAATCGCAACCGTTCACAGACATCCCATTTTCTTCACCTGTACAAGGAGTCCCTTGCCAAAATCGAGGAGGTGAGTCCATAACTTGGTTTTCGATGGGGGGACTCCCGTGACCAAGAAGGAGTTTCTCGACAAGCTGTCAATCTGCATTCCTCATAAGAAGGTGGCGGAGAAGCCAGTCGAGAGACTGATCACCGTGTCAAGCGGCTCTGGTCTAGCAATCCGAAAAGAAATCACCGGCAATGACACGAACCTGATGAGTCGCTACTGATTTCTTCTGCTCTATTTTGTCCTTAGGCCACCGTGCCTCATCTTCGCAGACCGGGTGGCCACGGATTCCTCGCATATCCGAAGGGCTACCACGCGATCTCAACGATGTGCACGGCAACGTCCCGCTGGGTAGGTGGATCAGAGATTATTCGGTCAACAACCGAATGAAACTCCAGCTTCACGCAACGATCCCCGTTATCTCGAACGGTCAGCGCCCATCTCTCGGAGAGAGGGAAAACGAGGCTGTAGGTCGACCACCACGTGACAGAGGTCGCGGTTTTCGTGTGCTCGATGTCACCAGTGGCTCACCTCGATAGCGGTGACAGTCTTCGATCGCGTCGCCCGCGGAAGAGAGGACTCTCACCCGATTGGAGTCGGGCTGTAGAGGTACCGACAATTCGACTCCGACTTCTTCACAATCGACGGTGACTAAGCCCGAATCCGTGTCAACGCGCCACGAGTTCAACGACACCGTCAGCGTTGAGATCGGCGCAAGGATTGAAACCTGGATCACCAAAGTGGTTTCCCAACCACCGGGTAAGGATATCCAGATCTGCAAGATCAACACGCCCGTCCATGTTGATGTCACCTGATAGGCCAACTTCCCCACTGTATCGGTACCAAAGAGACAGACGGATGGCCGATTTCCTTGTGGCATGCCTGAGCAATCCAGGAAACGGGAACAGCCAGCACGGCTAGCGCAATCAAGGCGGCAATAGGCAGTTTCATCTCTTCACCTCTCCCATCCTACGTATTGCAATGTTGTACCTTGACGTCTTAGAAAACCAGTGAGAGCTTGGGTTAAGAAAAGCACCGCGTGCGTTTGAAGAATGCTGGAAGTTTCTCTAGATGT
>CAZDDA010000126.1:0-6554 GCA_964504085.1 uncultured Thermotogae bacterium
AGCACGATGGTCAACTTCTTCGCCCGACTGGGTTGGTCACACGGAGATCAGGAGCTCTTCACTCGTGACGAGCTGATTTCTCTGTTCTCGCTGGAGAGTATCGGCAGTTCGGCAGCGATCTTCGACGAGAAGAAGCTGCGGTGGCTGAACCAGCAGCACCTCAAGGCGACCGAACCCACCGATATCCTCCCGTTGGTTAAGCCGTTCGTCCTGGAGGGTGATCGGATCGACGAGCGAATGTGGGAACAGGCCAGTCGCGAGCGGCTCGTTGTCGGGGTGAACCTGCTTCGCCATCGGGCCAAGACCCTCCCCGATCTGGCCGAGATGATGGCACTTCTGTTCCCGGCACCTCTGACACTGGAGGAGCCGATTACGCTCACCGAACAGCAGAAGCCGCTGCTTGAAGCCGTGATAGATGCTCTGGCAGAAGCACCCGATTTCACGGCACAAGAGGTAGAGAAGGTCCTGTATGCTGGTCTGAGCGAATACGGAGCCCGGCTGAAGGACGTCGCTCATGTCGTACGGTTGATCACCACCGGGCGCAAGGTCGGGCCGGGCTTGTTCGAATTGCTTGCGCTTGTCGGCCGCGACCTTGTTCTTTCCCGACTGCGAAGACTGATCGAAGAGGGCAGGGCATGAGGTCGGTACGTTTGGCGGTGGCGATTCTCCTGACCGCACTTTCTACGGCTTCCTTGCACGCGGAGATTGCTGAACTTGAATACATCGATCCGATCACCGACCTCACAGAATCCTGTTTCCCACAGGGAATTCCGCTTCGCGGAGACGCTCCAAGCGAGCTGATTGAACCCGAATACGACGGCGCCCCCCTCTACGGTTCGCTGCCCCTGGCCGGAGTGTCGTTTGCGATTGTCATCGACATTGGGCCGAGCGGGGCGTACTTGTACGCGGATACGGATCAAACCGGCGTGTTGCAGGAGGCCGCCTGGGAGGGGGTGTTGCCTGATGGCCGGTTCCTAGCGACGCTGTTATTTCGCATCCCCTGTGAACAGGGTGAACCGACCCCGTATCGACTTCTCCTTATTTGGGAACCGTATTATCCTACAGTGTTGATCTACTGCCGTGGCGCGTATTACGGGGGGTCGATCGCCCTTGGTGAGGCCACGTACCGCCTGGCTGTGCTCGACGAGGACACGGACGGCCGCTACGACGATCTGGAATCGGGGATCCTGCTCATCGATGTGGATCAGGACAACGCCCTTCTGACTACGGTGGACTCACACGAGCAGTACAGGCTTGATGAATCATTCAACATTGATGGGACGGTCTATCGGGTCGTCACTGTCACCGCAGACGGTTCTCAGATCGAGATAGAACAAAGCGACGAGTGGGTGGAGGAGAAGCCTGTCCTCGAAGTTGGACATCCCGCACCGGTGTTTACTGCAGCGGATACGGGTGGACACGAAGTGACCCTTCACTCCTTTAGAGGACAGACCGTGGTTCTCGATTTCTGGGCGAGTTGGTGCGCTCCCTGCATAATGGAGTTGTCTACAATGAAGGCAATCGCGGAACGATTCCGCAACTCCGACGTCGCTGTGCTGGGGATCAATCTCGATCGCAGCCAGACGGCTTTCGAGCAAGCACGGATTAGTTACGAAATAGACTATCCGCAAATCTACGATGGGGAAGACCGAGCGATCGCATCGCTCTATCGGATCGCCGGAATCCCTATGCCTTACGTAATCGATCCGGACGGCACAATTCAAGCAAAAGGACTCCACGGCACAAAATTGGTCGAGTTGATCGAGTCACTGTCGATTCAAGAAGATTGAGGAACGCTCATGATTAAAAGAATAACAGGCGCGCATGCACTCGCCGGCCTTCTTCTGCTTCTCATCGCCCTGGCATCGACCGTTTGTGCCCAGGAATCGATTCTCCGCTTCACGTTTGACCCCGCCGAACCGACCGTTGAAGCAGGGGGGACTGCAGCCGTGGCGCTTCGCGTCCACAATGAATCGGTCTACGAGGCCGACGATGTGGCCGTGTACGGAGTCAAGGAAGAGACCGGGTTCTCGCTCCAATCGACTCCGGTTTCGCTCAAGCAGGTATCCCCATTTGGCGAGGCGGAGCTGGACCTCATCCTGTTCGCACCGGAAGAGCTTCACAACGAGACGGTCGAGGTGGCAGTGGAGGTCATCTACACCTACTGCGTTGACGATGTATGCTTTCAGATCGTCGAAGAGCTCGCACTCAACGTTCACGTTGCAGAAGAAGTTCTTCCCCCGTCCTCTTTTAAGGCTCGACCTGCGGTCTTGAGATGGCTCGTTCCGGCGTTCGGCGTGGGACTCCTTGCCGGAGGCGTCTTTCTTTGGCGATTGGTTGGCTTGACCATCCCCCTGTACGTTGTGTTGCTCCTTTTCATCGGCGGTGGACTCGCCTATGGAGTAGTTGTTCTTCAGCACCAGCAGGCTCGAAGCATCGGGGCGGTATTGTGCACTTCCTGCGTGGGAATCGAAGAGGCGCAACATGAGAGACCGCTGCCGTCCACCGAGGCGCTCACAGCTCTTGCCGCACTTCGTAACTACGTACAACTGATCGTCTTTTATGCACCGTGGTGTCACTCCTGCCCGTTCGCCGAGGAGATGGTTGAGCAGCTTGCGGCTGCCAGTGACCGCCTCAGCTGGCAGCTGATCAATGTGGATGCACAGCGCGAGATTGCGCTGTCCCACGGAGTGATTCGATCCGGCCGCACGATTGTGCCCGCGATTCTGCGCGTTGACACAGGAGAGGTGATCTTCGGGGTGGAGCAATTGGAGGTCCGTCTGTTGGATCTACTGGGGTTGGGGCAATGAAGATTTGGCAGGTGCGTCGAATCAGTCAAGGATTCGGAGTTCTCCTTGGCGTCTTAGGGATTTCCGGCATCGGGATGACGCATCTTATCTTTCCGGGTCTGCACTGCTATGCCTGCCCACTGGCGGTGACGATTTGCCCGATCGGGTTGATACAGAACTTGGTCGTCTTCGGCGTCGTTCCCTACTTTTGGTTGGGGATCATTGTCGCGTACGGCCTTGTTGCTGGCCGTGGGTTCTGCGGGTGGTTCTGTCCCTTCGGTACGTTGAACGATCTTCTGGCCTTCCGCAAGGTCCGTATCAACAGGTTGGCGTCGTATTTCAAGTTCGTCGTTCTACTCTTGACGATCGTTTTCGCGTGGGCCTTCGCAGATACGATATTCTGCAAGGTTTGCCCGGCTGCGTCGATTGAGGCCTCCATCCCGTACCTCTTCCTTGGAGTCGCTACGGTGAATCGGCCGTTTCTCATCCACATGGGCACCCTCGGGGGTACCCTGATTGGGATGATTTTGATCGCACGGTTCTGGTGCCGATATCTCTGCCCAATGGGTGCGCTCCTTGGATTGTTCAACCGAGTGAGCTTTCTCCGTCTATCACTCGACAAGGACCACTGCACAGGCTGCTTGACCTGTGCTGCATCCTGCCCGATGGGGCTTGAGCCGCACCGAGAATACGATGATCACAACTGCATCAAGTGCGGTGCATGTGCGGAATCGTGCACCCTTGATGCGCTGACCCTGACGTTCTCCCCAAAAAGGCGACCATGATTCGCTATCTCATCTTGGGCATTGTACAAGGGTTGACCGAGTTTCTTCCCGTCTCAAGCTCCGGTCATCTCGTCCTCGCACAGAGGGTGTTGCATCTTGATCCGCCGGGGACGTTGGTGGAAGCAACTCTCCAACTGGGAACACTGATTGCGGTTCTGTTTCTTTTCCGCCGCGATATTGTTCGGCTGCTTAGCGCCCTGTTCACCCGTGGAGAGGAACGAAGGGAAGTCGGTCGGCTTGTGATTGCCTCTGTTCCCATTGCTGTTGTCGGCTTCTTGTTGCGGACTCAGATCGAACAGGCCTTCTCCTCGGTGTTGCTTGTTGGGATCTGCCTCCTCGTCACTGCCGGCATCCTCTTTCTCGCCGACCGCGCCTCAAGGAGCACACGGCGGAGCAGCGTCCGTCTTTTCGATGCGCTGTTGATCGGTTTTGCCCAGGCAGCGGCGCTGTTGCCGGGGATCTCACGCAGCGGCGCCACAATCGGAACAGGTCTACTCCTCGGGGTACGCGGAAGCCAGGCGGCACGGTTTTCCTTTCTGCTTGCCATACCGGCAATTCTCGGTGCGGGCGGCTTCAAACTGTATGTGGCACTCGGAGAGCCGGCCGTCACTGAAGTGGCGTGGGGAGGGCTGCTCCTCGGAGCCGTAGCGGCAGCGCTTGTCGGTACCCTGGCGATCAAGAGCCTCTTGGCGATCATCGCCCGGGGCAGGCTCAAGGCTTTTGGAATCTATTGCGCGGCCGTCGGTGCGGCTGCGATCGTCGTCTCCGCCATTTCCTAGTGGCAGAAGGGACGCGCTTGTCAACTACCCACTGCCTCTGGACATCACAACAAAATAGATCACGGCTGTTACGCCAAGCAGGAGTCCTACGGCAAGACCGATGGCAAGAATCTCGTGTGGCAGGTAACCACTCCCCACAGAGCTTCCGGGGACGACCGCGTACGAAGCGACGGTGTAGGTCAGGGCTTCTCCGGGACGATTGGGATACTCGGCCCAGGTTTCCCAGGTGTAGGTTCCCGGTGTCACCTCAGTGAGCACCGTGCGGTGCCATTCGTGCGTGCCGTCACTGAATCGGCGGGGAGTCGGGTAGAGGCTGCGCTTCTCCGCAGAGGTGACCACGGAACTGCTTGGGACGGCGTCGGATGAAACATGGGACACGTACTGGATCCGTCCTACAGGATCTGTCACGCGAACATAGAGGTAGATCGGCGAGTCGTTGCCGGCGATGTGAAGCAATCGTCGCTGTCGGTCCCGTTCGCGAAAGGATCCGCCGTTGGGCTCAAACGACAACCGAAGTGCAAGGGGCTGCAATTCCGTAGGCGTCCGGCTGACAACGACAAATCGATCGACGATGTAGCGACCGTGAGCTCCTTCAGCAAGGGTGGTCGTTATACCTCTGCTGCTTGTCGTCACTGGGTTGTATGGGTCGAGTATCGCGTAGGTAATGCCGAGCTTACCGGTGATCACCACCCAGTGGCAATCTTCGGTTTGGGAGGTATTGCCGCGGCAATGGCTTCCCCAGTGCACGCCGGCAATCACCGGCCTGCCTGCCCGGAGGGCCTGGTCGATGATCCGCTGTGAAACCGAATCCACCCCGAGCTCAGAGTTGTTCTCATGCGTAGCTATGGATATTTGCAGCGGGAGATTTGCCCACTCCAGACAGCAACTGCCGAATGCATCGCCCGCGCAAGGACCGTACCCACCGTGCCTCTTCAGCCAATCGTTGAGGATCCCTGGATCCATTCCGATGCGCGGCCTTCCGGTGCAAGAAGACACCGCAGGGACGGCCAACTGCACCCCATAGTAGTCAAGGGCTATTGCGAAAGCGGTGATGAGACAGCCGGCCGTGGCGATTGTATCGGGGCAGCCGCCGGTCCCCATTCGACAGTCACCCCAGTTTCCGAATGCGTCCCGATATCCTTGGTTGAAGCTCGTCGGCAGCACCGGAAGAGTCGGTACCGCGTAGGCGATGGATAAATGGAAACACAAAACAATACAGCTCACGAAGAGACCGACACCGAAACGTCGGAGGGCCTGCTGAGCCTGACGCCTCATTGTGCAGGCCGACCTAGACCCCTTCGCGCTCACGGATTGCTTCGGCCGCGATGAGGCCGGTCAGCGCCGAGTAGACAATACCGCGGCAATGTCCTGATGCATCCCCGGCGACGAACAAGGCGGGGATCGCCGTCTCCATCGAGCCATTCACTGGGTAGCGAGTATCGTAGAATTTGATCTCCGGGGCGTACAGGAACGTGTTGTCGGCAGTCAGCCCCGGCATGACGTTCGCCAACTGATCCAAGCCTTCGAGAAGATTCACTACGACGCGGTTGGGAAGTGCCATTGCGATGTCTCCAGGGGTCGCTTCCTTGAGAGTCGGGAAAATCGTCACCCGTTGCAGTCGATCGGTGGTGGACCGCCGCCCCTGCTTGAGGTCCTTCAGGCGTTGGACGATCGGCCTTCCGCCGCCGATCGTCGTCGCCAATTTGGCTATCGCCCGTCCGTACTCAGTCGTGTCCTCCACAGGGTCGGTCAGCTCGATGTGTGAGAGCAAAGCGAAGTTCGTATTTCCGGTTTTTTCCTCATTCTCGGCATGACCATTTACCAGGCAGAACTCTTCGTAGGTCTCTTTCACCACAAAACCCCGCGGATTGGTGCAAAAGGTGCGAACCATGTCATCGTGGGTCGGAGTGCGGACGCGCAACTTGGCATCGTACATCACGCGTTCGATCGGTGCGTAGATCTCGGCCGGAAACTCCACCCGCATCCCCACGTCGATCGGTCCGTACTCTGTATCGATTCCCAGTCTGGCTGCCTCCTCGCGCAGCCAGTATGCCCCGGCCCGGCCCGGCGCAGCAATCAGATAGCGGGTTTCGACCGTCTCTGCCCCGTGCAGGCGAAAACAATCGCCCTCACGTTCGATCTGCTGCACCCGGTTCTCCAACGAAAAAACAATTCCCTGCTCGACCAAATGACGGTAGAAG
>CAZDDA010000127.1:0-6439 GCA_964504085.1 uncultured Thermotogae bacterium
TCCACGAGCAGCAATACCCCTTGCTTGGAACCTGCTCCGTCAACGGAGCGACCAGAGAGCATCAAGGATTCCCTTGGGGCTCTGATCTGTAGTCGAAGTAGCACTTCTCTCAGGACTCCCGCCAGATGGCGGTCGCAGGTCAGTGTGCTGACCGACTTGCGGCATGAACCATCGCCGGAGTGGCTCATGTTGCGAACGTTCCCGGACCGATCTTCGCATGACTACACGAGTCGCCATGGTCCCAAGCAATGCAACGAATGGCTACTCTGCTGTCACAACGCACCGTGCGGCGCTCACAGTCCCCCAGGTTTCACACGGCTGTTCCCACAACGCTTTCGCAGCATACGTCACTCCAATACGTCTCTCCTCGGGATGCAGCTCATGTCAACTGCAGCATTGCCTCTGGTTCGGATCCGGGATGAAGGTCAGGTCTAGACCGAGCTTCAGGCAGGAGATCTGGGTTTGCGACGATGTGTACGCAGGGAATTGCCAGATCATGAACACTTGTGGCATGATGTTGCCAGCAGACGAAGGAAGCCGGCGCTACGACAGTCAGTGAGCAAAGCCACTGTAGGCGCCCAAGACGCGCGAGGAAGAGGAAGCGAATCTATGAGCAAGTGGTCGGTGGGTGTGCTGGCCATCAGTCTGTTGGCTGTCTCAATCGGTGTTGCTCTTTTCCTCCAGCACCCTCGCCCTAGAGACCCCAATGCAGATGAGTCAAGTAGATTCGACCTGCAGCCGGGTATGGGGAGGGCTGCCGGCATTGTCGTGGACTCGGGTGACTTCCTCCCAGAGGGGGCAACGCCTCAGACGTATGTAGGAGCTTCGATCGTGATCCGCAGAGCAATTGAAGCGGGGATCTACACGGTAGGTCAAGAAGAAGCTGAGCGCACGAACTATGAGGCAGGCGACACCGTCGCTGAAGGTGAATCGGGAGAGGGCGGCTACTGGCAGGTGGATCTAGATCCGGGGATGTACTTCATCCGAGCCTTCTACGAAGAGTCTAGCTACTCAGAGGAGTTGCTGGTCGATATCGAAGAGGGGGCCGCTCTAGATCTTAGACTGGAACTGCACCACGGAGTGTAGAAGAGAGCCAGCGAATCGCTTGCATACGGCCAGAGACGAGAGCCGTCTCCCTCAGAAAGGAGGCCAGGATATGGTCCCGATGCCAAGTACAAGAGTGCAGTTGCAGGAGGGGGAGGTCCTCCTTAGGGAATCGAGGGCCAACCTGCAGACGACCTTCATTGTTCCACTCGGAGGCAGGCTTCTGCTGACCAACAAGCGACTCAGCTTCCTTCCCGATAGGTTCTCTATTCCCATTCCAGCACGGAGAGCGAAGGACACGATACTTGGCCTTGCCTCCGTGACGGCGGTAGAAGCCGTGAAAGGGGACATGGCCAATCTCCTTGCCGGCAGCTTCAGACGCCGGCTTCACGTTCAATGCAATGAGGCGTCTTACCTGTTTCAGGTGTGGAACCTGGATGAGTGGCTTAGAAGCCTCAGGGAGGCAGTTGCATCTGCGACGTGACTGCTCATAGGATAAGCGTTCGCATCGTCTAGTAGCGGCCTTCGCGGAAGGCTGTTGTCGGTTTTCTTTGGGAGGTGCCCGGTATGCGAAGGCCTGGAGTAGTAGCTCACTCAACCCCGCTAGCACTCTGCGCTTGCGCAGCGCTTCTGACGTTGCCCCTGATCCTAGGCACTTCCATTGCCGTAGTTGGCGGGTGTGAGGGATGCTCGAGGTCCTACCAGGCACTTGTGGAGGCAGAGAGAGACAGGGACATCTACTACCAGAAGTACTTGGCCGCCTACAACTTCTTCCAATACTGTCTAGATCAGGGGTGTGATACGGGCATGCCGGCAGCAGACACGCCGACAACAACCACGACAACAGACACAGCAGACCCGACAACAGACACGACAGGGGAATTCATGTGGGCGCCGAATGATGGTGCTTGCGATACATGGCTTGGCGAAGACTGCGCCAAGTCCCCCAACGATTGTGGATGTCTTGGCGAGATGTGTGACCCCGCTCACGAATACAGCGATGAATCGGGATGTGTTGTCAAGAGGGCCATAGGCACGCTGGTCCATTCTGATGGCATTGAGTCCTATCGGAGTCCTGCCTCAGGGGATGTTGTGCTCGAGGGCGTGGGGCGGATCCACTTCCCTGATCCGCCGGATAGGATCGCTGTACTTCACGACGGGCAAGGTGTAGCCCGCATTGAGCCGCGTGGAACAGAACTCTGCATCTATGTCAGTTCCGGATCGATAATGCTTCAGGTATTGAAGGGCGCGGCGTCGTTCTCAGACTTCGCCTATCGGAGTTCGGTAGTCGTCGAGGAGAATCACTCGTCTATCATGATGCTGGCTGATCCTGAACCTTCTGAGCCTTTGCCGTTCGAGCCCGCTGATGTCGAACGGTGGTGGGAACAAGACATCGGCGAGGTGGGAAGCTCTGAAGGCGAACGGGTAAATCGACCCCCCACTGCTTCATTCGTTGTGGTTCCGGACAGACCGACACCTGATGATACGCTGAGCTGCACGAACACATCCTTCGACCCAGATGGAGACTCACTCACCTACTCGTGGTACTTCGACGGCGAATACGACAGCAACATAGGCAATCTCCCCGACTGGACGTGGCCAAACCCACCCGCCGGGGAGTACACCATAGCGCTGGTGATTGTGGACGGCAGGGGTGGAAGCGATGAGTGCTCTATGGTAGTGACCGTCGCCGGAGATGGCGAGGCTGCAGAAAGCAGAAGTGGCAGCAACGGCGGTATCCTGTATCTCCTCTCCATCCCAGTACTCGCCGTAATAGCGGTCCTGATCCGTCGTAGACGGAAGGGAAGGTAGCCAAGTACGGTCCTTGGCGCCCTCCCGAGGCAGTGTTTGTGACTGCACGGTGAATCTTGAGGGCACTGGCAAGGAGGATTTGGGATGAATCACAGGATCAAGAGGATCGCTTTCTCTGCCTTATTGGCCTTCGTTCTAATGGAGGCTGCAGCACCAGCCGTTGCCAATGCCCAGGCCGAGTTCCTGGAGCTCAAGTTTGGTCAACGCGTGATGGCTCCCGGTGATGCTATCCCCTTCGAAGTCCAATACATGACTCGCTTTGACACGAGCAGAGGAGAGTGCCTGGGTGTAGATCCGCCTGATATCCCCTTGATAATGGTAAATGTGGGTCTATTCGGTTACTCTGGCGCCGAATTGACCGGGTATCTCGCTACGGCCTGTTCAGGTACATATCATACAATACTGAACGCCACATATGAGGTACCACTCGCTACTCCTCCGGGGAGATACAGTGTCTATGTCAAGCTGGCCAACGGACAGCTGTCCAGCGCTCCTGTGGAAATCGAGGTGAAGCTGTCTGAGCTGACCGTGACTACCGCCAGCGGATGCCCCTCCGGCCCTCCAGGAACTGAGGTAACGATCTCGGGCGGGGTGTTCAAACCCGGCGAAGAAGTCGACATCACTTGGGGTGAGGATCTAGGGGTGGGTACAGCCATAGCGGATAGTGATGGGAGCATATCGCTCAGGTTCGAGATCCCAGAAGGTGTTGAGCATCCTATGGAGTACACCGTGTACGCTATTGCCATGGAAGGACAGGGTGGCGCTTCTGGGAGGTTCCTGGTAAGAGATGGGTTAACCCTTTCCTTGACGGGCAATCCTCGCATTCCTCTCAGTTCCGCGAAGTACCTCAATCCCGAGATTCGAATGGCGCTCGCAGGTTGGGAAGACGAGCTTCCGGCGGAAACGGCATTCGGCTTCGTAATGGATCTGCGCCTGAAGATTGAGGACAGCTTGGGGCACGCGTTCGACAAGACCATCAAGTCTGTAACAATCGATGGCTTCGAACTATATTATCATGCGCCCGATCGGTGTGAATGCGGCAGTGATCTAGAAATCGTTGCGTTTCTGGCCTCGCTTCTCAAGAAGATCCCGCAAGAGTGGTGGGTGTCGAAAGGTGGTGACTATCGGGAATTCCTCGCACTGAAACGACCCAACGTAGAGGGGAAGGAGAAAGATCTCTGCCACGTGACGAAGCTGTCAGCACCTCTGAGCGAGCCGGTGATTGTGAGGATAGAGATCACGCGAGCGGAGCTTTTCTTTGACGACGGGGACGCTGTTCGTCGAAGACCTGTTGCCCTGCAGGACGCTCAGCTTGAGTACGAATTGGGGCAGGCCATAACGATTGCCGAACTTGCCGACATCAAGACGTGGGAAAAACTGACCCAACCTACTTCTCAGCAATGGAGGGATTTCTTCTTCATGTTTCTGCCCGCCAGATTCAGTGCAACGTTCCACCTCGTGGAACACAGACCGGTAGCAGCAATAAAGGACCTTCTCCCGTGGGCGATGCAATTCCTCCTAGCTACGGACTGGCACGAAATGCTCCTTTACCCTTCCAGCGGCGCATGGCCCAGTGCGGTCTGTGCGAAGTCATTCGTTGAGGGCCTCGACTACAGACATGTTGAGCCGTTCTGGCTGAACTACGACACCGGTGACATCGTGACCATAGACAAGTACGGGATGATATACGACGTAGAGGCGGCCGCCATGCCCGCGGCTGTCCCGTACTTCTACATCGTTTCAGCAAGCAACGATCCTATGGTTGAGGGTGAGATACTCCATGTGCCAAATACCACCGCACCGTTCAATTCTCCGTGGCAAGGCCCACAAGAAGATTCGCAATGGATTGTGGGAGCCAGCCGCGACAGCACCCTCTCAAGCATATACTGCAATGTAATGACAGTGCAGGGTTGGATCTACTTCGAATCGACAAGAGAGGGACAATGCGTGCTCAGGCCGCACTCTCTCATTTCCCTTGAGTTGTGTCGAAAAGGGGACGTCTTCGCTATACCAGGGGCGACAATCGCAATGGGAGAGATCACCGTGTGGAATGAGCCAATTACGATTGGCATAGGCACGTTGTCGTTAGCTCGTGTTGTCGAAGAACCTCCTAGGGTCTTGGCGTACGTAAAGTCGAACGGTACAAGATATACGGTTCGTGTGGAGGAGAATGAGAGCTTCGAGGTGAGCGTGGAAGAGGGAAGCGTGGATGTCTTGGACGTGAGCGGCCATCTAGTTGACACGGTGATGGTTGGGGAGAGTGAAACGTACGGTTTCCAGCTTTTCAGTGGACAAGGCGACGTTAACGTCCCTCCCACCGCTTCATTCGCCCTAATGCCTCAAGAACCCGAAGCCGGTGACGACATCGTTGTCGCCAGCAAATCGTCTGATCCGGATAGTGACTTGCTGACGGTCTCGTGGTATCTGAACGGCGAACAGCTATCAGAGATAGGCAATCAATCTGATTGGGAATGGGAGAATGTGGAAGCAGGAGAACACACCCTCCTCTTGCGTGTGGAGGATGGCAAGGGCGGGATCGACGAGCACTCTGTGGTAGTAGACGTCAGAGCTCCCGGGCAGGAATCCGCCAATCGCCCCCCTATCGCTTCGTTTGCCCTGATACCGACAGATCCGAAGGTGGGTGATCCCATCGTAATTGTCAGCACATCCTCAGACCCTGATGGCGATCCTCTCATGCATACATGGTATGTCAACGGGGAATACGAGATCAGCGCCGGGGACCGCTCCGAGTGGACATGGTCTAGCCCGGGCGAGGGGGAATACACGATCGGGCTGGTCGTCATGGATGGAGAGGGCGGAATCGGTGAGCACGCAGACACAGTAACCGTTGTCGGAGATGGCAGAGAAAATGCACGTAGCGCCAGTGGCGGCATGAACAGCCTGCTGTATCTCCTCGTGATACCTGTGGCCGCGGCAGTAGCGATTGTCATCGTTCGTATGCGAAAGAGACGGTAGCCGGCCACAATCTCTACCCACTCTTGTGGCTCCGCCGGAGACAGTCCAGGCAGAGCTTGGTGAGGCCGACCTTGTCTGCCGTATCAGTTCTGAATGAAGTCTGGTCCTCTTCTGAACCATAAATCGGAATCCGCCCGGGCGTTGGATCGAACCCGCTGTGGCCCTCTTCTCGTCGGGCGGAAGGAATGCGCAGAGACGATGAGGTCCTCCGAAGCAAAGACAGAGAGAGCGGCTTGGAGCCTCGGGAATCCAACCAACGGCCTCATCTGACTGTTCTCACATCACGCAGACGGACTTCTAGCGAAAGACATGACCCGAGGCTTCGAACCCAGTAACCTAGATTGACACTGCATTCTTAGTGCTGGCTGGGAGATGGAGGGATGGCGGCTGGAGCTCAATCTTTGCTCTCCAACGGCTTGGGAGTTTGCGTGCCCTTCGGGCACGTGCGGGTTCTCCTTCGGAGAACGCCGCTGCGGAGCATGGAATCGTTGACTTGGGGGTTCTCACCTCCTCGTCCCAAAGCAGAACCCTGAGGAGAACTTGCCCCTCAGGGTCCGGTTTTGGGAGTAGTAGACAGGTTTGGAACTCGCTCAGGACTCCTGATCGG
>CAZDDA010000128.1:0-6423 GCA_964504085.1 uncultured Thermotogae bacterium
CCATCGTCTAGCCCGGTCTAGGACACCGCCCTTTCACGGCGGCGACACGGGTTCGA
The DNA here is from genome assembly GCA_964504085.1 of uncultured Thermotogae bacterium. GTDB lineage: Bacteria > Bipolaricaulota > Bipolaricaulia > UBA7950 > UBA9294 > CAZDDA01. The sequence goes on from CAZDDA010000128.1 coordinate 57, forward strand.
ATCCCGTTGGGGAGGCCATTCTTGATTTTCGGACCGCCGTGGCCTCTAAGATGCTGAAAACGGGCGAGGTTGCGGCGGTTCGAAACTTTCCATCTTCCAGTTTCAATCCGCCGGGGAAGAACGCGGCTTGGAACCGCAGCTTGTTCTCAAAAGACGCCTCCCGCCAGATGTGCGGCGCGAACAGTAGGAGATGCTGGGCGAAGTCCAACACGGGCTCAACGTCCAGCTCGATGGCCTTTGCATCCGCCAGCTCGATTTCAGTGCATGCAAGCTCCCGCTCGATTCTCTCCTTCTGTTCCTCGTAGGTCCCCCTGTCGATGGCCTCTCTGTAAACGAAGGCGTCAATCAACTTCTCCCTCTTGGTCTGCAGCTCCTGGGCCTTGCCCGCCAGCGCCTCGGCTCTTCGGGATACTTCTTCATTGGCCTGTTGCCACACGTCAAGCATGACACCCCGAAACAGATTCATGAGTGCCGGTTCGGGACACAAAGCTTCCAGGAAAACCTCAAACCTCTCTTCCAAATTCTCCTTCCGAACCCTGACCCGGTCCTTGCAGGCGGTGCGTGGACAGTGGTAGTAGGCATAATGCGTGTTTCTCCCCTTCGACCAGGACCCAGTAATGGGCCGTTTGCACGAAGCACACCCGAGGACATGCCGCAGCGGGAAGTCCGGATGGTTTCTCAGATGCTGCCGAAGCGGTAACGCCTTTCCGCTCAAGACCCTCTGAACACGCTCGAACAGACTTCTCTCAACCAGCGGTTCGAACTTCCCTCGGACTGGCTCGCCCCACCCCTTGACACTCATCCAACCTGTGTAGATCCGATTTCGAAGCATCCGTTGGAACGTCTGTGGGGTCACTCGCGCCCCGTCCGCCGTTCGAAGACCCTTCCGGCTGACCCGTCTCAGAACCTGCGTCTTCTTGTAGCGTCCTGTAGCGTACAGTTCGAAGGCTTCTCTAACCAGGGGACCCATCCTTGGATCAGGGGCGATACTCGCCCTGTCGCTGTCGTCGACGGCACGCTTGTAGCCCGTCGGGGGACGAAAGACCCATCTGCCGTCGCGAAAGGCGGACTGCATCCCAGTCTTGGCCCGCTCACTCTTGATCATGTTCTCAACTTCAGCGTGCAGGGACAGAAAGCCCTCAAACATCTTTCCGTAGGCATCTTCCTGCAAGGGCTCGGTGGCAGATCGGAGGACGATGCCGCGCTTCTTCAGGTAGGCACGCAGTGCGAAGTGATCCTCGATCTTTCGAGCAAACCGGTCCACCTTCCAGACAACCACCTGGTCGATCTTCTGCTTGTTCGGTGACAAGAACTGGAGCATCGCCTTCAACTGAGGTCTTTCAACGGTGGTGGCAGAGGCTCCTTTCTCTCGGAAGACCTTGGCTACTTCGATTTCGTTGCGCTCACAGTATTCCCTGCACGCTCTTTCCTGGTTCTCTAAGCTGTAGTTGTCCAGCTGCTCGGTGGTGCTCACCCGGGTGTAGATAACCGCTTTCATTTCAGCCCTCCCCGCCCGTCTCGGCGTGCTGTTGCAACCGTCCGAGACCTTTTCGCCACAGGTCCTGAAGGGCATGATTCTCCGCTTCACTACGAGGCATCCCCCCGTCATACTCCCGGATTCCGGCCCGCTCGATCAGATGCTCCTGTTCCTCCACCGGGAGCACAGCCAGAAGCCGATTGAAGCTGCTGAAGGGATCAGGAGCTTCGTTTGCCTCAAAGAGATCTTCATGGTCCCCGCTGCGCTCCTGTCCAGCTCCCAGCTTTGCTCGGATGAAGTCGACGAGGGGTTCTGCGACGGCGTACATCGCATCCCTGATCCGTTCAATCTCGCCGTCGCTGAGTGATTTGTCGTCTATCAGCTTGCGGCAGTTTCTCACGCTGAGCATATTGGTCCACCATGTCCACACGACGGATGTCGTTGTGGCCGGTAACCTCAGCTCAGTCGCGCCGCCACGGATTCCCGCTCGGCCTCACTGCCGCTTCGGTTGTCTCCTTCTGTCCCGCTACGGGCTCAGTTTGCCGTCACCGCTTCGGGCTCGGTTTGCTGCCGCCCACGCGGGGCTTCTTGTTACGACCGAATCTCCGTTTCGTGCTGCGCTCAACCCTGAGTATCTTCCCCGGGGCTTTCTTGAGCGTAACCGTTTCGTGTCCGTCCGTGACGAGTGTCTCCAAGACCGATCTCAGATCCAGCTTACTCGTGTCATGCGTCTCTTGCCGTTCGTAGGAATCGAGCCTGCCATCCTTGACGGAGGCCACAACCGTTCCTGTGTGCAGACCGCGAATCGTCTCGAAGAGTTCTTGTTCCTCTTCCATCAAAGGCAATTGGGGTCTTTCCCGACGCTTCTCCCTGACCTTGTCACGCGGTAGCGCGTCCAGTCCGAGTGCCAAGAGCGCCTGGTTCACTGATCGGTTGACTGGAAACAGGAGAGGGGAAGAGTCCTCGAACAGCCCATGTGCGGTTACAATACTCAAGTCCATTTCGTCCAAGAACATGTATCCAGTGTGGAAATCGGTGCAGAACGTCACGTATCTGCCATTCGCAATCAGCGCCATGCACTGGACTATGGGACCGCTGGCAGTCAGGGTCCACCACACTGCCCTTCTCAACTCCGGGTCATCGCCATACGGGCGACGCAAGTACTTGCTGGCCGCTGCGGCAACCTTGTACCCAAACCATTCTGGGGGCTTCGTGGCCAAGCGGCGGAACGCCTCTCGGTCTTCTTCTTCGAACTCCGAAACGTCTGTTTCAGCGAAAATCTCCTGAGCCCCCTTGATGAAGATCCTGCGAAAGGACGTGTCGTAGGCATCGTAGGTTGGATCGTCCCAGGGCTCACCGAGCAACCAGTGCCTCAGATGCTTCATCTTCTTGGGAGGCACCCCGACCTCCCGCTTCAGATCCACGATGATGCGAAGCGCAATGACCTCAAGGAGAGTGAACTCACGCCAGCCCAGATCTCCGTCTCTCCGGTGCGGAACCAGACCGCGACCATCCCAGTCGTTCAGCTTCCGATATGTCAAGCCCGTCGCTTTGCACAACTGCTTCGCCGTGATCTTCTGTGGCGACCTTGCGTCGCTCCGTATTGGTTCGGGCTGTTTCTTTGCCATCAAAGACCTCCGGAAAGCAACCTTCCATAAGTGTACAGATTTGTCAAGAGTATTTCTCCCGAAGATGCCCCAAGCGAGGTAGCTCTTGCCCGCGCTCCAGAATTGCCCTAAGATAGGGTGTTTTCTCATACCTGATTCCAGATCGACGGCGAGAGGGGGAGCCGAGCGACCGATGGATGTATTCCAGCTTCGAGAGCGGCTGGTTCGAGACTACCAGTCCTACATCAGCAGCTTCATTCAGATCCGAGACCCGAGCATCACGGAGACCGTGGACCAGGCCCTCAGCGGCGGTCTTCTCTGGCCAGATCCCCTGATCCAACTGAATCCGGCGTTCGAACCGGGCAAGTGGATCGACGTTCTCGTGGACGAGGGTTTGCTTCACGAGGAATGCCGCAGGGTGTTCCGTATCAAGCCAGAGCCCACCGGGGAGGGGAAGGGTCTCAGACTCCACCGGCACCAGGAAGAGGCAATACGGGCCGCCCAGGGAGGCCACAACTACGTTCTCACCACCGGCACGGGCTCCGGCAAGAGCCTTGCTTACATCATCCCCATCGTCGACTATGCGCTCCGCAAGGGAAGCGGGGGCGGGATCAAGGCTATTGTCGTCTACCCGATGAACGCACTGGCCAACTCCCAGGAAGGCGAACTCCGGAAGTTCCTGGGTCACGGCTACCCGGATGGAGCAGGCCCCGTCACCTTTGCGCGGTACACGGGACAGGAATCTGACGAGCGGAAGCAGCAGATCATCGCAGACCCGCCCGACATCCTTCTGACCAACTACGTGATGCTTGAGTTGCTCCTGACTCGCCCCCAGGAGAAGCCTCTGGTGAAAGCGGCCAAGGGGCTTCGGTTCCTGGTACTCGACGAGCTGCATACCTACAGAGGTCGGCAGGGCGCAGATGTCGCAATGCTGGTACGGAGAGCGCGCGAGTCCTTCGAGGCAGAGAGCCTCCAGTGCGTGGGCACGTCGGCAACCCTCGCCGGTGTGGGATCATACGAACAGCAGCGGGCTGAAGTCGCTGACGTTGCCTCCATGATCTTCGGTGCTCCCGTCCAACCGGAGCACGTAGTAGGCGAGACTCTCCAGCGGGCAACCGCCGAGCCGGACGTTTCAGACCCTACCTTCCTGGCCGACCTGAAGAAAAGCGTAGAGAATCCGGAAACCTCCCGCCCGTTGAACTTTGACTCCTTCATCGCAAACCCCTTGTCCTCCTGGATTGAGAGCACCTTCGGTCTCAGGACGGAGGATGGAACAGGGAGACTCATACGGAGTGACCCCAGGAGCCTAACCGGAGAGCTGGGGGCAGCGAAGGAACTGGCCGAGATCACGGGGCTCCCCGAGTCCGAGTGCGCGGAGAGAATCAGTCAGCATCTCACGGACAGCTACCACTACGGCGTGGACCCCGAGACAGAATTCCCTGTCTTTGCCTTCCGCCTTCATCAGTTCGTGAGCCGGGGAGACACTGTCTACGGGTCTCTGGAGCCGGAATCCGAGCGCTTCGTCACCGTGTACGGACAGCAGTATGTTCCTGGGGACCGGACCCATGTGCTGCTGCCCCTTGTCTTCTGTCGCGAGTGCGGGCAGGAGTACTACTGTGTCCGAGCAACACAAGGTGTCGGAGACAAGCATCGAGTGTTCCAGCCCCGGGAGCTTGGCGATCGACTGAGCGACGACGACAGCGAAGCGGGGTTCCTCTACACGAGTACTGAAGATCCCTGGCCCTCCGAGCTCGAAGGCATACTCGATCGACTCCCCGAAGACTGGCTGGAGGAATACAGGGGCAAGGTTCGCGTCCGGAAGACCAGGCAGAAACACTTGCCACAGTCCACCAGGGTTACCACAGAAGGCAGAGAGGCTGACCGGGGACTTGCATGCTGCTACATCCCCCGCCAGTTCTCCTTCTGTCTCCGGTGCGGAGTATCCTACGGTGTGCAGGCAACCTCGGATTTCGCCAAGCTCACCACGCTCAGCATGGAGGGGCGAAGTAGCGCCACGACCATTCTGACGTTGGCAGCGACTCGATACCTCCGGGACGAGAGCACCCTACCCACGAAGGCCCGAAAGCTCCTGAGCTTCACCGACAACCGCCAGGATGCCTCACTCCAGGCCGGGCACTTCAATGACTTCGTTGAGATCAGTCTACTCCGAGCTGCCCTCTATAAGGCCGCCCACCATTCAGGCCCGGACGGTCTGAGATACGACATGCTGGTGGAGAAGGTCTTTGACGCTCTGGACTTGCCCATTGAATTCTACGCCAGCGACCCGGCGGTGCAGTATCGAGCGCGGGAGGACACGAAAGGCGCACTCCGTTCGGTGATCGGCTATCGCCTCTATCGTGATCTGAAACGGGGCTGGCGAGTCACACTCCCCAACCTGGAGCAGTGCGGGCTTCTGGAGATTGAGTATGACTCGCTTGCAGACGTGTGTCGGGACGAGAGCCTCTGGAAGGATCTGCATCCGGCTCTCGTCTCTGCTTCCCCGGATACGAGAGAGATGATTGCCAAGACCCTGCTCGACTACGGGCGAAGGGAATTGGCGGTCAAGGTGGACTACCTGGACCGCACGAGACAGGAGCGGATTCAGCAACAGAGCTGGCAATTCCTGAAGGAGCCCTGGGCAATCGACGAAGAAGAACGAATGGAGCACGCGGCCATTCTCTATCCTCGGTCACGTCAGCCTAAGGACTTCGCCGGTAATGCGTTCCTCTCGGGCCGGTCAGGGTTCGGCCAATACCTCCGCCGGAACTCCACACTCCCGGAGTACCGGGAGCGATTGACCCTGGACGAGAGCGAAGAGCTTGTACGCCAGCTCCTGGATGTCCTGAGGGTCGCCGGTCTGACTGAGGCCGTCGTCGAGGGCAAGGGGGCGGACGGAACGCCCGGCTACCAGATTCGAGCTTCCGGCCTGATCTGGAGGGCTGGAGACGGCACGCGGTCCTTCTGGGACCCTATCCGCGTGCCTCGCCAGTCGGAGAAGGGCGGGATCACGAATCCCTTCTTCAAGGAGATGTACCAGGGTATTGCGCTCGAAGGAAAGGGCCTGGAGGCTCGGGAGCACACAGCCGCCATCCCCTACGACATTCGGATGGAGCGGGAGGAACGGTTCCGTGAGGGCCGACTTCCAGTTCTCTACTGCTCCCCCACGATGGAGCTCGGGGTCGACATCGCCGAGCTGAATGTCGTCAACCTTCGGAATATCCCCCCGACACCCGCCAATTACGCCCAGCGGAGCGGGCGCGCAGGGAGAAGCGGGCAACCCGCT
>CAZDDA010000129.1:0-6416 GCA_964504085.1 uncultured Thermotogae bacterium
TGGAAAAAGTGTTGCAGTAGTTGGATTACTTGCGCGCTTTCCTCAAACCTCAGTGCTCCATAAACACCCACTACTTGAGGCTCTTTAAAAGGCACCAGAAGTCGCTCCAGCCAGTCTGGTGGTACCACAGTATCGGCATCTGTAGAAGCAATTAGCTTGCCCTCTGCTGCTTGGAAGCCCATTTGGCGTGCCCGGCCAATCCCTGGCTCACCAAGACGTATCACCCTTGCTCCCAAAGACTTGGCGATGTTTGCAGTCCGATCTGTGGAAGCCGAATCTACTACGATGAGTTCATTACACGCAACCGTTTGGTTGCGAAGCGAACCCAGGCATCTAGCCACGTAGTTTTGCTCATTACGTGCGGGTACAACAACTGTTGCGTTTTCCATAGGACATCTCCTGTCTTCTAAGGGGTCAACGAACATGGCCCCCCGGCCCTACTGCAAAGTATGCCTCTTGGTTGTAGGTTTTCCAATCGAGAAATCCGGCGACATCTCTGAAAGAGGGCTGTTTGTGATGGGTGCCACCCGAATTCGAGGGGCAATGACTCTATTCCAGGCTGCTCCCTCCTGTCGGCAGACAGGGTCCGGCACAGGCAGGGAGGAATCATGGGTTGCATCCCCGGAATTCATCGAGAATGAAGTTCCGACCTCGAGGACTGATCTCACGAAATCCTCCTCTCCCTCCCCGGTGGGATGGCTATCGTGGTCTGGCAGGGGAGATGCAGACGTGCTCTCTCTGTGCAAGCACAATCGCAAGCAAGATGTAGGTGACAGACAGAGCGAGGAGCCCGACGGGGAGAAGGAGAAATGAAGCGATACAGACCCCGGCGATGAAGAGCGTGACGCCGAGCAGTCGAATCCGGGCTGAGAGAACGTACTCTCTCTGCAACCGGAAACCGAACGCCGCGAGGAGTACTCCGATTCCGCAGGCCACTGTGAGCTGGCCAAGTTCCCACGAGGTGCCAAGGCTGACCGTCGCATCGACAATGGCCATCCCCGCGAGGAGGAACATGAGCACAGCCGTTGCTCTCGCAACCGAAACGAAGTACCGCCGCGCTTCGAGTACTTGGGAGCAGAACGCGAGGATCGGGTAGCTCAGGCTTGCCGCGCCGAGGATCGGCAAGAACACGCAGACAAACCCGTTATACACGGTGCCAAGGTGCCATCCGAGCAGCGGCTCTGCGACCCACCGTGACCAGGCGGCAAAGAGGCCCGAGAAGGGGATGCTCGCCCCCCATGGCGAGATGGCCAGCGCCACCGCGCCGGAGACTGCCACGCACCACTCGTAAGGAAAGCGTTCCCGCCACCGAACCATCGAAGAACCTCCCTTTCATGACACGACGTCATAGTATAGGCAAAGACGTCCCCGGCCAACACTGGTCGCGTCAAGGTCGACTGACTAGCGAATCATTGTGGGGGTCAGGGATGGCCAAAACCTATGGATAAGCGATGCGCAACTCGGCAGATGCGGCGCGGAGACGTTTATCGGCAGTCCACAGGGGCACCCCTATAAGAAGCGCAAAAGAAAGCACATATGCATTTTGGAGGCATATCTGTCAAGCCGGATGAAGTCGGATTCTGCAATTGCAGAACGTCTTTAGGACAACCTTATACTGTGTGAACAGCGGAGAGATGCTTCCGACAGAGCGGGTTCGAAGGGAGGATGACGAGATGGCAACTTGGAAGGGGTGTCGAGGTATGAGGACTTGACACGACGTGCGCTTTCAGAGATGCGTCCCCGGATTTTCTCCTTCTCGTACCGCTTGACGACCAGGCAGGCATTCCCTCCCCCGAAGCCGAAGGACTGGCTCATGGCCACGTTGAGGTCGATCGATTCGGCTCCCCGGGTGACGTAATCGAGCGGGCAATCCGGATCGGGCTGCTCGTAGTTGATGGTCGGGGGAATGTGGCCGGTCGAGACGCTCAGCACGGTGGCCGCGAACTCCACGGCCCCGGCCGCAGCAAGCAGGTGGCCGATCATGGACTTGATGGAACTGATCTTGAGCCTCCGGGCGTGGTCGCCGAAGACCTTAATCACGGCTGCGCTTTCGGTCTTGTCATTGAGAACCGTGGAGGTTCCGTGGGCGTTGATGTAGCCGATGTCCGGCGCGGCGACGCCGGCGTCGCGTAGCGCTTCTTTCATGGCGCGGACCATTCCGTCGCCCTCGGGTTCGGGCGCCGTGAGATGGAACGCATCGGCCGTGTTGCCGTATCCGACCAATTCAGCGTAGACGGGCGCATTCCGCTCGAGCGCGTGGTCCAGCCTCTCCAGCACGACGACACCGGCCCCCTCGCCCATGACGAAGCCATCGCGGTTCTTGTCAAACGGACGACTCGCTCGTTCCACATTGTCATTACGGGTGGACATCGCCCGTGTCGCGCAGAAGCTGGCGAACGGCATCGGACTTACACTGGCCTCGGCTCCTCCCGCCAACATGACGTCGGCGTCTCCTCTCTCCAGGATGCGATACGCGTCGCCGATGGCGTTGGCTCCGGTGGAACAGGCTACGGAAGGAGCAGAAAGAGGCCCCTTGAGCCCATGGGTGATGGACACCATGCAGGCGGCCGTGTTGATGAGAACTTTGGACACGACGAACGGCCCCACGGATTTTGGCCCTTTCGCCAGCAGTTCGGCATGTGTGCTCTCGATGGTCTGGGCTCCCCCGATGCCGGACCCGATGATAACGCCGGCACGGGGACCGTCGAAAGGAAACGCATCCAGGCCGGCGTCCTTCATGGCCAGATCTGCAGCAACCAGGGCGAAATGGGTGTAACGGTCCATCCGTCTTGCAAGCTTGCGGCCAATCCATTCCTCGGCGCGGAAATCGCGTATCTCGCCAGCCATGTGCGAGCGGAATTCAGACGGGTCGAACAGGGTGATGCGCGAGATGCCATTTCGCCCGGCGAGCAACCCTTGCCAGAAATCCTCCTGTCCGATGCCGATCGGGGTGACGACCCCGATGCCGCTCACGACCACACGATCTCGATTCATGGTGAAAACGTCTCTCCCGCCGGTCGTGGAAAGAAAGCCACCGAGCCAACCACGCCGAACCGAAGCGATCCAAAGCCGGTGACCCGAGCGAGGCACGCCCCAGCAGGCATCATTGCCAAGGGTAACGATGCTCTTCTTATCATTGCTGTGCCCCCCCTTGCTCCGTGAGAAGAGTAGCAGACGGGCTAGACCGAGGCAATCCGCATCGGACTACTCCTGCTTCTCTGCAGCCACCTTCGGCTGGTCGCTGCTGACTCCCGGACCTGTCGGCTGACCGCAGGGTATATTGGGAGTAAACACGTCACACAAAGTGGCAGAGACGGACCCTAGTGTGCTAGCAGGTCTCGGTTCTCACCACACGCGATGCAGCGCTCTCCTTGCGGATGCCAAGTCCATCCATGCTAATATATTGGGAAAAGACCCTATTTCACGTTGCTACTTGAGGAATGATGGGTTGCGTTCTGGGATTACGTACTTACTATTCGCTGATTCCCTTAATTAGCTGCTCGATCTCGTACCTCATCTCTGCCGATGCGTTGAATTCCTCATCGAGTCCTGTGACCGCACCGTCTAGGAGAGCGAGTACAGGGTCGAGGTGTTCGGCAAAGGCCCCCGCGTTCAGAACCCTGTGGTGTTCGACAGCCGGTTGCCGCCCCTTTGTGGTGGAGTAACGAAATGCGAACGAGTCAGGATCAATTTCGTCCACTCCACGAACGAGATCGGTGGCGAATTCCGGAATTCCGGGGACAGTATACCTATTTCGCTTAGGTGTACTTCTTCACGATCTCTGAATCTGTATCGTGTCCCCCGAATTCCCCCGCGGTGTTCATTTGCAAAACGCGATTCCGCGCACGCGCCTTTCTACCAGATCGCGATGCGACCCCGAATATCCCCCAGCACTAGCCGCTTTACTTCTTCTTCGATGGTTGCTTCTTCGGAGGGGCCTGCTTTTTCTTAGGCGGCCCCTGGTCTCTTCGTTTCACCAAGGTAACCTCCTGGTACATCGGATCTTCGACTTGGACAAGAAGTGCCAGCTACCGGTCCAGAACGTAGGTCATAGACCAAAGTCACATTCCAGCCGATCTCCCGCCGCCTCTTCTTCACGTTCTTCAAATAGCTGTAGATTACGACAACCTGTACATCAGAATCAACAACGAAGTCAAAGTGAAGTTCATCAGTCTCGCCCCTCCAAGACCTTACAAAGATCATCCTCGCATGGAATCATCTGTTGAACCCTGGAAAATCCGGATACCAAGGATAGTAAGATCTCGCCTTCATTGCATATTCGTACGGTAGCCCTGAGGAGCACCTTGTTATTGAGCAGCGGATAGTGTCCGATTTGCTGTGTAACGTTGGCACGTGGATATCTCTGTCGCCTTTTCACAAAGATGGGGTATGTCCAGATACCGCCGACCACGATTGCAGGCATTAAAAGAAGAATCTGAAGAGTTCGCAGCACAGCCAGGTTATCTTCATTCTTTACCCAGCCGAGAAAGTTCATGAACTCATCGCCACCTCGACAATGCGGATCTCCTCATCGGTCAGGCCGTAAAGTTCGTAGACGAGTTGCTCAATCTGTTATAGGTCGCGGTTGTCACGAAACTGCTCGATGTACTTCTGGAAGCCTCTCGCAGGCTTCTTCTCTTTCCTGGGTTCCCAGTCGGGATCGGAGACCTCAAAGCTTCCTCGTTCATGTCAATCAACGACAGTCTAACGAACGAGAAGCAAGGCGGCAAAGCGCGGCGACTGTGCCGGGGTTCGTATGTGCGATCCGTTCGGAGGCACTCTCCGGGGTGTCCGCGCTGCGGACTCTTCCTCTTCGGCCGGCCGTGGGGATTGCACGGACCGTTGGGCAGATGCGGTGTCCGATTTGTTGGGACGCTGTAGGGATGCTATAATCCGGGTGGTTGAAGCATTACGTCGAACGGGAGGGTACGTGCCTCTGAGCAGGGACAACCGCAAGCACTATTGGCTGAAACGATTGCTGCCAGTGGTGCTCGTTCTGTTTTTAGGACTGGTGTTCCTGCTCGACCGCGTCTTCTTTCCTGCCCCGATGCAGTCGTTTCAACAGCGGCGCGAGATGATGGACACGTGGGTCACGATCACGGTCTACGACCGGGATCCCGATCGGGCAACGCAGGCGATGGAGGCCTCCTTCTCTCGCATGGAAAAGATTGAAAGCATTGCCTCGATCTACGATGAGCGGGCCGAGGCCTACGCACTGAATCAGCAGGGAAGCCTGGACGATCCCTCCCCCGAGTTGATCGAGATCGTCGAAGCGGCGCTTAAAACCTCAGCGTTAAGCGGGGGAGCCTTTGACGTCACGGTCGAGCCGCTGCTTGAGCTGTGGCGGTACGAGCCCGGCGCCGACAGGCAATTCTGGGAGCTGGAGTCCGCTGAACAGCAGGGGGCGATCTCGGAGGCGATGGCCCTTGTCGGTCCGGACAGGATATCGGTGACGGCAGGACCTGCAATTGTGTTGGCGCCGGGATCGAAGATCACTCTGGGGGGCATCGCCAAGGGGTACGCCGTCGACCAAGGCCTGGAGGCACTGCGAGAGGCGGGGATCAAACACGGCCTCATCGATGCCGGCGGCGACATCGGAGCCTTGGGCGGCAAGCCGGATAACGAGCCCTGGGAGATCGTCCTGCGGAACCCGAACGACTCAGCGGATTTTCTGGTGCGCTTCGGCTTGACGGACGGGGCAATCGCAACCTCGGGCAACTACGAGCGGTACTTCGATCCCGCGGCCGAGGTCGGTCACATCATGGACCCCAGGACCGGTTTTTCCGCTCACAACGCGTCGAGCGTGACCGTGATTGCGCCGACTTGCACCCAGGCCGACGCATTGGCCACGGCGGTATTCGTGCTCGGGCCGGTCGATGGGATTGCACTTGTGAAAACGTTGGAGGCGGTGGAGGCGTTCGTCGTTGGGTACAAGGAGCCAAGTCGGCTCTATCGTTCGGAAGGGCTTGGTGCGTTCGAGCAATCGGAGAAGGGTGGCTTATGAACACACGTGTGGTTGAGTGGTTGGGGCTGAAGCGGTCGGCGGGGGTGCATCCTCCCGACCACAAGGCGCTCGCTTCGGGGAAGGCGATTGAACGGATTTGCTTGCCGGAAAGCGTCGTGCTTCCCTTGCAGCAGCACATCGGCTCGCCGGCGCAGGCGATGGTGAAACGGGGAGACCAGGTCAAGGTGGGGCAGAAGATCGCCGAGGCCGGTCCGGGCTTCTGTTCGGCACCGGTTCACGCAACGGTCTCCGGCGAAGTGAAGCAGCTGCCTACGGTGGTAAGTCCGATTACCGGGGATCCGGTCGCCGGCGTAGTGATCGAGTCAAACGGTACGGACGAATGGGTCGACTGTGTACCGGCGGATCCCGAGGGGTTGTCGGCGGAGGAAACGCTCACGCGGATCAAGGAGGC
>CAZDDA010000130.1:0-6416 GCA_964504085.1 uncultured Thermotogae bacterium
CGCCGGAGACGTGCATCAAGGAGAAGATGATTAGGGTCACCCCGACCAGGACAGGAATCAAGATCAATAAGCGGCGGACAATGTAGGTCAGCATAAAGCCTATTATAAAGGGGCCAGGAGATCCCAAGTCGCCTGGCCCCGATTAACGTGGAGTATCTACTTTTTATAGAGTGCCAACGCTCGCAGGATCGGTGGCTGCCACGGATGGGCGAACAGCTCATCCAACCCACCGACGCCCGGCTTGGCCGCGACGATGTTGACATTCGCGACCAGCGGAATCCAAACCGCAGACTCTACCACGATGATCTGAGCCGCATAGAACGCCTCCTTGCGCAGGTCGTCGTCCAACTCCTCTCCTGCGAGGTCAAGCATCGTGTCGAGGGCGTCGTTTTGCAGTTGGCCGTAGTTGCTGGAATGGATGTTGTCGCCGTGGGTGAGGAAGGTGAGATAGGGCACCCCCATCCACCAGGTGTTCCGGAAGACCCCCAGGTCGTAATCCCCGGACTCCGCGCGGTCGTAAGTGGCCCCAACCTCGGCGAGCTCGATGTTGACTTTGATCCCCACCTTAGCAAGCTGTGCCTGCACGATTTCGCCGGCCCGTTTCCACATGTCGATGTTGGAGAAGGTGATCAAGGTGAGACGCAGATCCTCGCCGTTCTGGTCGCGGACACCGTTACCATCGGTATCCACCCAACCGGCAGCGTCAAGATAGGCCTTCGCCTTTTCCAGGTCGTGCGGATAGGCCACATATGGCATCCCCTTCCAATACCCGGTTGTTGCCGGGCCGACCAGGCCGTAGAGCGGGGCGCCGACGCCGAACCAGGCTGCCTTGGCGATTTCGTCCTTGTTCACCGCATGCGCGATCGCCATGCGCACCCGCTTGTCGACGAACACGTCTTTCTCCGTGTTGCAGACCAGATATTGGATGCTGAATGTCGGTGCCGATACGACCTGTATGCTTTCCATGGCCTCAAGCTGCTTGAAGGCCGACAGCGGTACGTCGAAGGTCAAATCGACATTCCCGGCCATGATCTCCGCGATCATCGTTGCATCTTCCGGCACCATCCGCATGATGAGATCTTCGATGTAGGCCGGTCCCTTGTTGCTGGCGAAGTCTGGTCCGTGGTTGTAGTCCTCGAACCGCTTCATGACGATCCGATCTCCGCGGATCCACTCCACCAGCTGGAACGGGCCAGTGCCAATGAGGGACTTGACGCCGACCTCCTCATCCGGAGTCGCGGCCAGCCAGTCGGCAGGCATAATCGAGATGTGGGCATCGGCCATGTAGAAAAGCGCTAACGGCTTTGGCCGCTCGAAGTGGAAGATGACGGTGTAATCATCGGGGGTTTCAATCTCAACGATTCCACCTTTTTCGGGCGGCAGATAGCTTGCCAGCGGCGACAGTCGGAAATACCGCTCGTAGGATGCTTTCACATCGCGAGAGGTCATCTCCTGTCCGTTGTGGAACGTGATTCCCTCCTTGAGGTGGACGACCATGGTGAGCTTGTCTTCCGACCATTCGAAGGAATTGATGAGCAGCGGAACTGCCTCGAAGTCCTCATTTAGTGCGAACAACGGCTCCATAACGTAGTTCAGCACCACCAAAGAGTGAAACCGATTGGTTTCATCGGGGTCAAGGGTGTCCGGCTCCTCTCCAAGCGCCATCACCAGAGTCCCACCGCTCTTCGGTTGTGCACCGACTCCAAGAACGAGTCCCGCACTAAGACCGAGAATCAAGACCAGCAGGACATACCATCTTGCTTTGTTCACGTGTTCCCTCCTTTAAACGTTCGGTACCTTTAGCAAAGTTCTTCTGGACTGTTCGGTCTTCGATCACCTCCTTTGAAGTTTGGTAGAGAGAGGCGCTGAGCATCGCACCCATGGCCAGCACCGGATCCAAGACCAAGACGTTGAGCTGCTGTCCTAAAAACGTTGCCGTTCCAACCGTGCTAAACCCGGTGCACGCCAAGGCCAATGCGGTGCATCCCTGTTCAACTAACTCGGTGGCAGTTCGTAAGATCGCTTCCTGAGCCACTGCCAGATTTGTGGTGTCTTGAACTCCGCTCACGTGTTGCCAAACAAGGGATGCCTCATCGAGCGCCGTTCTTAATGGAGTCGGCAGATTTTCGGTGATGGTAAGAACGCCGACCTTTTCACCCAGCGCCAAACAGGCTGCCGCAAGACAACTTCCGGCGCCGACCACCGGACGTGAATACCGTCGTCGTAACTCAGCCACGCCCGGATCGTCCGCGCAGCTCACGGCCAACGCATCCACTCGTGGAGCCAAGCGCCCGGCCACGCTAAGAATCGCTGGGACAGCCTTTCGGGCAAGCTCCTGATTGTAAATCCCATGAGGGAAGCCTTCTATCGCGTCCGTCACAATCTGCAGTGAGGGGTAGGTAGTGCGCAGCAATGCCGCATGCGCCTCCCGCTTTTCCCCCGGTGGTCCGCTGATCACCCGAATGAGCCCGACCGTCTTCATGGTGTAACCTTTCTACCGCTAAAATGTAGGGGGGCTGACGACCCATATCCCGATCGAATCCCCTTTTCCGACATTCTCAAAGCTGTGAGGTTCTTCGCACCGGTAGGTGATGGTGTCCCCTTGTTCCAGACGAAACTCCTTTTCCCCCACCTTTATTTTGACCGTTCCTTTCAAGACGATCCCCGCCTCGATGCCCTGATGGCGATACGGCTCTCCACTGCTTCCGCCCTCCTTTAGCATGACCTTGAATAGAGTCACTTGGTGATTGGGGGCAGAAAGGATCTCGTACTCAAGCTTAGGCGATACAATGAGCTTTCGATGCGCACCTTTACTGATCAACGCTCCCAAGGGTGGAAAGTCGTTTTCCAGGAGATGAACCAACGGACGGCCGAGCGCATCGGCAATTCGTTTCAGGGTACCCAGGGACGGATTGATCTGCCCGTGCTCCAGGCGACTCAAGTAGCTTTCGGATTTGCCCACCTGCTCCGCCAAGACGCGCAATGTCAACGCCTTCTCAACTCGCAAGCGGCGAAGCTGTTCGCCTAAGTTGTCGCCTTCCATGTCGCCACCTTGATCAAGAATCTTGCAGCTCACGAAAGACAGTATAGAAGTGCGCCATCACTCGTGTCAAGTAAAGGGAATTGCCAGCAATCTTACGAAAAGCGGGAAAGTATGGAAGTAAGCGACAATGCGAAGCCCCCTGTTCAGACTTCCAGCGAATGAGCGGTGAGTTTGTTGAGTGCTCGAACCGGTAGGCTGCCTGAACGGAGTGATCGCATTGCAGCAACGGTGGCTCGAAAGGTGACCAGGTTTGTCACGTAGGGAATGTGATGCTCGAGTGCCGTTACGCGGATGCGTTGGCCCACTGTGTGCGGGCCTTCCATAAGAAGGGGAAGGCCTCTCTGTTGGGCCGTGTCAGGTGAGGGAGGAGCAGGCTTCTGATTGCTGTGTTTGTCCGAGGAGGCAGTGTTGACAACCAAGTCAACCTTGCTTTGAGCGATCAAGTCCACTACATCGGGGCGTCCTTGACTCACTTTTTGCACGACCTCGGCAGGAATACCCATGGCTTTCAAGATCCGTGCTGTGCCCTGTGTAGCGAACACGGGGAATCCCCAATCGTGGAGCTGGGCAACAAGTGCCGTGCCCTCCCGCTTGTCGGTGTCGGCGAGGCTGACCAGCACCGCCCCTTCCACGGGGATTGGATTGCCGGCCGCAATTTGAGCCTTGGCGAATGCCTCGGGAAAGGTTTCTCCAAAGCCCATTACCTCGCCAGTGGAGCGCATCTCCGGTCCCAATAGAATGTCGGTTCCAGGAAAACGTCTGAAGGGAAGGACGACCTCCTTTACTGCTGAAGCCTTTGGCCAAGGTGTCGGTATTACGTGCGTTTCATTCAGGATCTCCTCCAAGCTGCAATCACAATTCGAAAGGCCGGGACGCACTGGGAAGGGCCAATAGGGTTGCAGAAGCTTCCTTAAGGGTCTCCCAACGAGGGCTTTAGCGGCCAATTTTGCTACTGGAATCCCAATGGCCTTGCTCACAAAAGGAATAGTGCGCGAGGCACGGGGGTTGGCCTCGAGGATAAAGAGGTCATCGCCTTTAACTGCCATCTGAATGTTGACCAAGCCGACGGCCTCCATCGCCATAACCAAACGAGCGGTTGCATCTTCAATGCTTGCCACCGTCTCTTCCGTAAGGCTCACCGAGGGGAGCACGCAAGCGGAATCGCCTGAATGGACTCCTGCCTCTTCGATCTGTTCCATCAATCCGGCTACCCACACGTCCTGTCCGTCGGTGAGGACGTCCACGTCGACCTCCAGGGCTCGCTCCAGGAAGCAATCGATGAACACGGGGCGGCTGGCAGAAATCCGCGTTGCCTCGGCCATGTAGTGGCGTAGCTCCTTGGGCGTGTCCGCGATCTCTACTGCCCGTCCACCCAGGATGTAACTCGGTCGAACGAGCACTGGATATCCGATTGTTTCAGCAACGTGCAAGGCTTCATTCACGGTGATTGCCGTTCCATAGGTGGGGTTTCTTAGGCCGAGTCGTTTCAACAAGGCGGCAAACCGCTCTCGGTTTTCTGCCAGTTCGATCATCTCCAGATTCGTGCCCAGAAGGGATACGCCCTCCTTAACGAGTGTGTGAGCAAGCTTCAATGGGGTCTGCCCACCAAATCCCGTCACTACCCCAAGCGGCTTTTCATTGGAGACGATGGCGAGCACATCCTCGGAGGTCAGCGGCTCGAAGTAGAGGTGGTCAGATATATCGTAATCGGTGGAGACCGTCTCGGGGTTAGAGTTAATCATGACCACCTTGTAGCCCTCTTCCTGGAGGGCCCAAACGGCGTGGACGTTGGCGTAATCGAATTCGATTCCCTGGCCGATGCGATTGGGACCGGAGCCGAGGATCACTACCTTGGAGTCGGATGAGGGATCGACCTCGCTTGCCTTCCCGCTGTAGGTGGAGTAGAAGTACGGTGTCGCCGCCTCGAACTCCGCGGCACACGTGTCGACCATATTGAAGACTGGCCGGACCTTTAGTCGCTCCCTACGGTGGCGAACCTCTGTATCAGAGCGATCGTACAACTCGCCGATCTCTCGGTCGGAGAACCCCCAGGCCTTACTCTGTAAGAGTTTTTCCCTGTCGAGTTCCTCCCACGGTATGGACCGAAGCCGTGCCTCAAAGCGAACAAACTCAGCCAACTCGCTCAGGAACCAGCGGTCGATACGGGAAAGCTCATGAATTTCCTCAATGGAAATACCACAGCGGAACGCTGCGTAGATATAGGCAAGTCGCTCTGGAGTTGCGGTCGCCAAGTACTCTCGGAGATGGTCGAGGTCCAGCTTGGGGGTTGCGTCCAGTTCCAAAGCTCGCAGTGCTTTTCCCAACGCCTCCTTGAACGTGCGTCCGATTGCCATGACCTCGCCAACCGATTTCATTTGGGTTGTGAGCTGGGGCGTAGTACTTGGGAACTTCTCCAGCTGAAAGCGGGGGAGCTTAACAACGACGTAATCCAGTGTGGGCTCAAAGGCTGCTGTTGTTTGCCGGGTAATATCGTTTGGAATCTCGTCGAGTAGAAAGCCAACGGCAAGCAGAGCAGCTACCTTGGCAATCGGATATCCCGTTGCTTTCGAAGCCAACGCGGATGAGCGGGAGACCCGTGGATTCATCTCGACAACGACCATGCGCCCGGTCGCCGGCTCGACGGCGAACTGAATATTGGAGCCGCCGGTGTCCACACCGATGGCCCGGAGGATGGCGATTGCCGCATCGCGCATCGCTTGGTATTCCACATCGGTGAGGGTTTGGACAGGAGCCACTGTGATGGAATCACCGGTGTGAATCCCCATTGGGTCGAGGTTCTCGATGGAGCAAACAACGATCGCATTGTCGGCCTGGTCTCGCATGACCTCCAGTTCATATTCCTTCCAGCCGATGACCGATTCCTCGAGAAGAACCTCGTTGGAAGGGCTTTCGTGAAGTCCTCTGGCTGTAAGGCGTTCGAGTTCCTCGCCGTTGTAAGCGATTCCTCCACCGGTGCCGCCTAGGGTGAAGCAGGGGCGGACGATGAGCGGGTACCCGAGGTCCTCAGCGACGACGAAGGCATTGCTGAGGCTTTCAATCTGCTGACTCTTTGGCACATCCAAGCCGATGTCAAGCATGGTCTCTTTGAAAAGTTGGCGGTCCTCCGCACGTCGGATGGCTTGCTGGGAAGCCCCGATGAGTTCGACGCCGTATTGGTCCAGGACACCACTTTCAGCCAGGGCGACGGCAAGATTGAGCGCCGTTTGGCCACCGAGGGTGGGAAGGAGCGCCTGTGGGCGCTCTTCGGCGATGATCGCCTCGAGGAACTCTACCGTGAGCGGCTCGATGTAGACTGCGTCAGAGAGTTCGGGATCGGTCATGATCGTTGCGGAGTTGGAATTGACGACGACGA
>CAZDDA010000131.1:0-6389 GCA_964504085.1 uncultured Thermotogae bacterium
ATGTAGGGTGACCCAGTGCTTGACGTACACACCGACAGAGGCGATCTTCCGCCTGTCTACCCATACACCGGGAAACCCCGGGCGACGTCCTCCCGCGATTCCCAGCCCTTGCAAGCAGTCGATCAACGCCTGTTCCAGGTTGCGGATGTAGCGTTTTAGATCGCGGGCCTGTTAGCTCAAGTCGATGATCGGATAGACGACCAGTTGCCCCGGCCCGTGGTAGGTGATGTCTCCCCCACGTTCGACTTCGTAGACCGCAATGCCTTCTTCTTGTAGAACTTCCGCAGAAACAAGGATGTTTGTTCTCGACCCGCTGCGGCCGATCGTGAACACGGGGTTGTGCACAACAGTGAGGATGGTGTCCGGTATTGCCCCCTGACAGCGGAGCGTGTGCAGTTGGTGTTGTAAACGGTAACTGTCGGCGTAATCTGCACAACCGAGTGCCAAATGGATGGCCTCTAAAGGTTTTTCACGCGATTTCAGCCAGGAGATCATCGAGACGCGCCTTCTCCCCCTCTCTTCTAACGATGCTCTTCAAGCAACCGGCTTGCGGTGCCTCGATAACAAACGTGGTCTTTTCCGTCTCCACTTCGAGAAGATCCTCGCCGGCTTTGAGCACCTCTCCCTCTTTCTTCAGCCATTTCACCACCGCAACCTCATCCACCTCTCCCAAGTCGGGAAGCCGGAGTTCTCCCAGCCGATCATCGCCCATCACGCTTCCTCCTTCTCCCGGAAGTCTAGCTGATCAAGAGACTCCTTTCACCTTGCCGCTGCGCTTGCACGTACCTATAGTAAGAGCCGAAAGGAGGCGAGATGGGATTTGGTTGTGGCTTGGTTGGCTTGCCGAATGCCGGTAAGTCGACGATCTTTAATGCGCTCTCCGGTGCCGGTGTGCGCGTGGAGAGCTTTCCTTTTTGTACGATTGAGGCAAACGTAGGGACGATCGCTGTTCCCGACGATCGCCTTGACCGTCTGGCCACGCTGTTTCCGGATAAGAAAAAGATCCCGACTCACATCGATGTGGTTGACATCGCCGGCCTGGTGAAGGGTGCAAACGAAGGTGAGGGGATGGGAAACCAGTTTCTGTCTGAAATTCGTGCCACTGATGCCATTCTGCATATCGTCCGCTGCTTTTCCGATTCGAACGTGGCTCACGTCTCCGGCGCGATTGATCCAAAGCAGGATATCGATGTGGTGGAGACCGAGCTTCTTCTCAAGGACTTTGAAACGCTGGGAAAGGTGCTGGAACGGCTAAAGCGTGAGGCAAAAGGGAAGGATCGACGTGCCCAGGCGCGACTTGATTCGTGGGAACGGTTGCTGGATCAAGTGGCAAAGGGGATTTCCCTACGGGATGTTTCCATCGATCATGAGATTGAACCGCTTCTCCGCGAGAGCTCTCCGCTGACAACAAAGCCGTTGCTTTATGTAGCCAACGTGGACGAGCAGGGGGCTAATGAGCACTCGCTACAGGTGGAACGGATCGCTCGCGACCGCGGCAGCGAAGCGATCGTCATTCGGGGCCGGATTGAAGCGGAGATCATAGAGGTCGCGGGAAGCGAAGAAGAACGGGAAGCTTATTTGCAGGAGTGGAACCTCGATCAGACCGGACTCGGCAAACTGATCACGGCAGGATATCGGCTCCTCAACCTCGTCACCTTTTTCACGGTGGAAGGCCCGGAAGTGCGGGCTTGGACCGTCCCCGAAGGTACGGTTACCCCCAGGGCTGGAGCGAAAATCCACTCCGATTTTGAGGACCGCTTCGTGCTGGCCGAGGTGATGAGCTTGGAGGAGCTCCTCACTGCCGGTTCGGAAAAGGCGTTGCGAGATGAGGGTCGTATTCGCCGCGCCGGACATGACTATGTGGTCGAAGACGGTGACGTGATCCACTTCATTTGCGCATGAATCCTCTGATTTTTTCAGACAAAGACACCGAGCTTCCACGTGCAGTGGAGGACATCCTCGAACTTGGAGGAGTCCTCATCTTTCCGACCGACACGCTCTACGGAATCGGTGGGAATCCTTGGGACGAGCAGGCGATCGCCCGGGTGCAGAGGATGAAACAGCGCCCGCCCGGCCAACCGTTTGCTCTTCTATTGCCAGTGATTGAGGCAATCGAACGGGTCGCGTGGCTCGATGAGCGAACTCGAGCGATCCTCGATCGGTTCCTGCCCGGACCGTACACCTTTCTTCTATCGGCCTCCGAAGAGGCGCCGCGCGAGGTCATTACAGAGGGGAAGGTTGGGGTGCGCCTTCCAGATCACCCCTTCTTTGGCAGCGTGATGCGGTCGGTTGATCGGCCACTGTTTGGTACCAGCGTCAATCGCTCCGGGGAGCCGCCTTTGGAGAACATCGATGCGATGATTGAACACTTTGGCAACGTTGACCTGATCGTGATCGCAACGACGCCTCCATCGGGGGTTTCCTCCGCCGTGATCGATCTGACGGTCGACCCTCCGCAAGCCCTGCGTGGGAACCTACCGGATGACCTGGTGCCTCCACAAGGGAAACGGTCGTGATTCGGCGGCTAGTGCCCGGCGACAAAGTGGCCGTCGCTCAACTGTGCGGTCGTGTCTCTTCGGACGACTTCGTCCCACTGTATTTCGACAGCATCATCAACCAGAAGGTTGGGTTCGGACTCGAGGAGAACGGCGTGCTCGTTGGGATTGTCTTTTCTTCTGTCACGCTGGACGGCGAAGCGTGGCTGTTTGGCCTGCGCGTCGATCCCGGCCATCAGCGCAAGGGAATCGGCCGATGCCTCACCGAGCAAGCGCTGAAGGAGATTCCCCGATCGTGTCGGCTCGTCAGGTTGGGGATTTTCACGGACAACCGTGCCTCGATGCAGCTTGCGCGCTCCTTCGGGTTCAGCGAGCGTGCTCAGTACTTCTTCCGCGAGTTCAGAGGGGCGGCTCCCCGCGTTTCAGCGGTCAAGCTGGAACATGTCGGTCCGGAGCGCCTCGAGGAAATCCTTGCGCGGTTGACGAGCGATCGTCGCCTGCAGGCGAACAACCTGCTTCTTCCGCACTTCTACGAGTGGTTTCGCATTGCGCGGGGAAGCCTGTCCACGCTGATCGAAAACGGCTGGGTGTGGAGTGCAGGAGGGCAACTCGCCGTGGTTTCCACCGAACAGGTCGACTCCGAAGTAGAGATCGGCTATCTGTCCGAACCCTGCAACCAAGTGCTCCCTGCGATTCTTGACCGGTTCTCCACAGATGTGATAGAGGCCAGTCTCCCATCTGGCCCTGCTCTTGAGAACACCTTACAACAGTTCGGGTTTGTCGTTCCCAGTTGGGGCTCGAGGATGACGATCTATGAGCGCTTGTTGCCCTCTGACTATTAGGAATCCAGGAAACGACTTGGCTTCCTGACATATCACCCTCCTTACCGCTAGAGGGGTCCTAGTTGGTGATGCATAGTGGTGGCAGCCGCGATCACTTTTTTAGGTCAGTTTCTTATGGTTTCCTAATAACAGAATTGCGGACAAGTTCAACTTTGGATTACCCACTTAAAAAAGCAAAGAGCCAGACTTTCTCAAGCGAGGAAGATCAACGCAACGCCGATCGTGGCAAGGGCCGTACCGGCGACGGCTCGCAGTCCGATGCGCTCCTTGAACACGACGTACGAGAGAGGGAGAAGAAAAACTGGGGGGAGGGCCATTAGCGTGGACGCGATTCCAATCGGCGCGCGCTGCAACGCAACGAGGGACAGAGTCACCCCGAGGAACGGGCCGGTGACGGCCCCACCGAGCGTTGCCCAACCTCCGCGTCGATCTCCGAGAGCCGCGACCGTCTTGCCGAGGCCGCCGCGGATGAGGGTGAAGGTCCAGATGGCGACCGTCGCTGCCAGGATCTGCATCGTGTTCGCCGAGAGAGGTGAAAATCCGTCGGCCAATCCTTGACGGGAGAACAGGTAGCGAAGCGCCTGGGTTAACGTGGCCCCGAGCGCAAACAGAACGCCAATGACGTACTCTCTGGTTGTCGGAGTGTGTTCGGTGTGCTTAGGCCCCCACAGGACGATCAGGATCCCTGCAACGACTACGAACACCGCAAGGATCTGCGTGCCAGTGAGTGTCTCACCGAAGGAAACCCAGGCGAGGAGTGTAGATACCACAGGGACGAGGGCCTTGATCAACGCTGAACGCTGGGCGCCAAGGCGGTACAGGGCGCCGAACATCATCGCGTCAGAGATTGCGAATCCGATGACACCCGCCAGAGCAAGCCATCCCCATCGTGCAGGTTCCGCGTGAATCGGCAGCGGTTCCCCGAACATCGCCCAGTTTGTTGCCATCAGAAAAAGCAACGCGATCAGCAGGCGAGCGCAGTTCACCGCATGGGGGCCGACCGCACGGACAGCGATGGTGAACAGTGTGTAGGTGCCAGACCAAACAAGGGCAGTTCCTAGAGCGGCCAGTTCCCCGATCATTTCGATTGCGATGCCTGCTGCAGGTCCCCGGCCCGCGCAATCGGCTCAAAGCGGGCAACGAAATGGCGTAGCGGCCCTTCGCCTTCCGCGATGCGATAACCTGGTAAGGAGTCCTTGCGAGCTACAATCGCCTCTGCTCCTTCAACGACGGCCTCGAGATGCTCGTTGGTGTATACCCTCCTTGGGATGGCCAACCGGACCAGCTCAAGCCTGGGGTAGACGTCGTGTCCGTCAGCATCCTTGTGTGCAAACATCACACTGCCGATCTCCACTGCCCGTACCCCCGCTTCTACGTACAGTTCAACGACGATTGTCTGGCCCGGGAACATGCTTTGTGGAAAGCCTGGGAGCAGAGCGAGCGCATCGATGTAGACGGCGTGACCGCCGACCGGCTCAATGATCGGAATTCCTCTCCGTTTTAACTTCTCTCCGAGGGTGAGGGTCTGGCCAATCCGGTCGCGGAGGTAGTTGAGATCGAGTGCCTCATAGAGACCGACGGCGATCGCGTCAAGGTCGCGGCCGGCGAGACCGCCGTAGGTGGAGAACCCTTCCATTAGGATCAGCCGCTCACGCGCGGCGGTATAGATCTTGGGGTCGTTCATGGCAAGGATTCCGCCGATGTTCACCAGGCCGTCCTTCTTGGCGCTCATGGTCATACCATCGGCGAGAGAGAAGATTTCGCGCGCAATGGTTATCGGGTCCTTGTCGTGATTTCCCTCCTCTCTTTCGTGAATGAAGAAGGCGTTTTCAGCAAAGCGGCAGGCATCGATGAAGAACGGGATGCCGTGGGTGCGGGCAATCTCGCTTACCGCACGTACATTGCCCAGGGAGACCGGCTGGCCGCCGGTGCTGTTGTTGGTGAGCGTCATCATGACAAGGGGAATCCGGTCCACTCCGATCTCCTTGATTAGGGCGAGGAGCTTCTCCGTGTCCATGTTTCCCTTGAATGGCAGGATTTTCTGAGGCTGGAACGCTTCATCGATCACCAAGTCGACCGGCTCCCCCCCGTTTGCCAGCACGTTAGCGCGTGTGGTATCGAAATGCATGTTCTTGGGAACAACGTTGCCGGTCTTCACCATTGCCGAGAAAAGGACGTTCTCCGCGGCACGGCCCTGGTGGGTGGGAAGTAGATGCTTGAATCCGAAGATGTCGGAGACGGCGGCTTCGAAACGGCTGAAACTTCGGCTGCCGGCGTAGGATTCATCCCCGCGCATCATCGCCGCCCACTGTTCTTGGCTCATCGCTCCAGTTCCAGAATCGGTGAGGAGATCCACATAGATGTCCTCAGCGCGAAGGTTGAACACGTTGTAGCCGGCCTGTTGTATCCGCTTTTCTCGCTCATCACGCGACAAGATGGTGATTGGCTCAACAACTTTGATCCGATATGGTTTGCAGGCGATCTCTTTTCTCATTGTCACTCTCCATGGATCGGTGAAACGGATGCAGTTTCCTCTTGCCGCTTTTGTAAACTTGAGGAAACGAGAGTTTGGTGAAGAGGCCGAAGTAGCTCTAGAGAGAGCGAGACCGAGGTCTTGGGATACAGCGGCGAACGATCTGCAGAGGATCTCCGTCCGCGTCGCAACCCATCACGTCATGGAGTACGGTACGCAGCAAGGAGAGCAGGGTGTCGTTCTCGGCTGTAACAGCGACTGTCTCTGTGCAACGACGCCTTTGCCAAACCACAGCACTCACCTCTGGCCGGAGTATACTACAGCCAGGCGATGCGTTGTCAAGAGTGTCTCGTGCGTTTTGGAAGCAGTTGCAGTCGGGTGTTTCACCCGATTACGAGGGGATCATTCGCCCGTGTCTGCGCCCAACTGGTCCATGGGCTCAGAAATAGAAGTGCAGTCCCGTTCCGATTGCCATGGTTACCTCACCCTGCGTGGACAGCGCAACACCAAACTCCACGTTCCAGGACAGGCTGCCTGCAAACGGAAAACTGAACTCGATCCCCCCGACTCCGGAGAAGA
>CAZDDA010000132.1:0-6375 GCA_964504085.1 uncultured Thermotogae bacterium
GAGTAGCGTACCCAGTGCAGTACGAACGTAGGCCAGCAAGGTGCGTTCGTTGGCTAGTACCGTCCGATCCACTGCCAAAAAGTCACGGAGAATAAGTTCTCTGGTCTCAAAAGATTCATATGGCGCTTTCATCCCACTCTCCTAGATAGACGTTTTGATTCCGCTGGTTCTCTTTCGGTTGAACAGCAGAAGGACTGTCACGTGTTAGTCCCTCTTGCCTGCTCTAGCTAACTTGACACCCGACACCAATCTCACTACTCTAGTATAACGTTTACCGCAAACGTTTTTCAATAAAAAGGGGGCGGACATGGCTACCATGCGTGATGTAGCAAAGAGGGCACACGTCTCCATTGCTACGGTATCCCATGTCATCAACGGGACGCGCAAGGTTGCGCCTGAGACGACCGAGCGAATTGTGCAGGCCATGAAAGAGCTGAATTACCATCCCAATGCGGTCGCTCAGTCTCTTCGTACCCGTAGTACAAAAGTGATCGGCGTTCTTGTTTCTGATATCACCAATCCATTCTTTGCGAGCCTTGTACGAGGCGCTGAGGATGCAGCCTTTGAGGCCGGCTACTCTCTTATCGTATGCAACAGCGACGAGTCTCCCGAGCGCGAAGATCTCTACGTTCGCCTTTTTCGACGTCGGCGTGTTGATGGAATCCTCATCTCGCCCGTAGGAGATGGCCTAACTGAAGCGGTCTCACAACTAAGAGATGGGAAGACTCCTTTGGTATTCATCGATCGATGCCCAGCGGGCTGGGAAGCGGACGCTGTGCTTTCCGATAACATTAAAGGCTCGCGCCTAGCCACGTTGCATCTTGCACGTGCTGGGCACACGAGGATTGGGATCATCCTCGGGATCAAGGGTGCGACCACGACTGAAGAAAGGCTGAACGGTTACCGCCAAGGGCTTGAAGAAAGCGGCCTGTCGTTTTGTGGGGAATATGTTCGTTACGGAAGCTATCGTGTCGAGGGGGGCCGACTGGCTATGAATTCCCTGTTTCTGCTGGAAGAGCCTCCGTCAGCCGTGTTCAGCACCAATAACCTCATGACCATTGGGGTATTCCAAGAACTCCTCAATCGAGGCGTGAGAATTCCCGATGAGATGGCCCTCGTAGCGTTTGACGATCTGGTCTGGGCGGAGATGGTGAGGCCACGTCTTACGGCCGTCAGCCAACGTCCTGTGGAGATTGGGCGTGAAGCCGTGCGACTTCTCCTTGAGAGGCTCTCTGTTACAGGACGCTACGAGCGCAGAGTGATCCGAATCCCTGTTGAGCTTCGAGTGAGGGAGTCCGCGTAATCCGTTTCCAAACGACATTCTGCGGATACTTGACAACTCACTGATAGGTATGTATACTGAGATAAACGTTTACCGTAAACGTTTACTATATACAGAACAGCTCGCACCTTTCCTTAATAGAAGGAGTGGCTATAAACAGAACAGCGATGGTGAATATCCCCAAGAGTCGGAAAAAGCAGCTCGTGATTCTGCTGGCGACAGGCAACAAAAGTTTAGCTCATGCAAGGAGGCACTGTTTTGAAAGCAATTAGAAGTCTGTTGCTGATCGACGGTACAGGAAGGCCCGAAATCCAGAACGGGGTTCTTTGTGTCGATGATGACGGACTGATCACCGATGTAGGGCCCGTGGACCAGGTTAGTGTGCCCGAGAATGCCGAAGAGGTGGATTGGTCGGAGTATGTCGTTGTCCCTGGTTTTATTGATTCGCACACACATCTAGGACTCTGGGGCGCGAAGCGGAAGTCGAAGCAAGGTCTTGTGGAACAACGCCTCCAGGCCTCGCCGTACGCTCTCACACTCAAGGCATGTGTGAACCTCCTCGAGGATCTGGAGTCAGGGACAACAACAAGCCGAGCACTAGGCGACTCTGGCAACATAGAGGTGGAACTCCGCGATGCAATCAACCGATGCGAGATGCTCGGGCCTCGCCTTTTGGCTGGTGCACAGGTGCGTACAACGCATGGAGCTGGGGTTACTGCGCCTCCGGCTGATGGAGAATGGGAGATCCGAAAAACCATACGGGAAGGGATCCTGACTGGCGCGGATGTCATGAAGATCTTCGGGACCAGCCCGAGGTACGGCTTGGATGAGCTCGGCTATCGCAGGGGAGATCTGTCAGAGATGCCGACGTACACGAAGCAGGAGCTGGTGGCCGGGGTGGATGAGGCGCACGGCGCAGGCCTGAGGGTTGCCATTCACGCACTAGGAGGAAAGGGCCTTCGGTGGGCCATTGAAGCCGGGGGTGACTCGATTGAGCACGCCAATCTGATGAAAGAAGAAGACATCGAGCTTTTCCTGAAGTATGAGGCGGTTCTAAGCGATCCGAATCTCCAGCTTTTCTTCTCGCCGGAGACGGGATTCTCAACTCGTGCTACCTGGGATGAATTGCCAGCATGGTGGCGCGAGAAGGTCGTTGCGACTGCGGAGCGAACCCGCGTCGTCATGACCAAGGCTCTCGCCGCGGGCGTCAAGTTTGCGCTGGGCACGGACAGCAACCATGGGGAGCTGTGGAGAGAAGCCGTTCTCTTCAAAGAAGTACTCGGTGCATCCAGCATGCAAGCCATCCAGGCGATCACCAAGAATACCGCGGAGACACTTGGTGTCGATGCACATCTTGGCACGCTCGAGAAGGGGAAGTTCGCGGATGCCGTGGCTCTTGGCCGTAACCCTCTTGAAGATCTGACAGCCTGTGGCGAGGTTGTCCGTGTCATGAAGAGGGGCGTGATTCTTGAGCCCCCACTGATGCGATCGCTAGCGATGATGCAGAAAGAGGACCCGTGGGAGTATGAACCGTGGTACAGTTATGCCCCAGAGTAGCAGAAGAAGACTTGGGTTAGGCGATACCTTCCGTCTCTCGCGGACTCGTCTGATTCCTTGGCTATTCCTCAGTATACCACTTGTTGTCTATCTAAGTATGTTGGGCTACCCACTAATCTGCTCGTTTGTTCTCAGTCTCACCAAATGGAGCGGAATGGGCAAGCCCCCTGTCTTCGTGGGGTTCACCAACTACAAGTACCTTCTGGATCACGGTCAACTTGCATTGGCGCTCAAGAACAACCTGCTCTGGATGGCCATGTTTGTGCCCATTCCAGCTGCCGCCGGATTCATCCTGGCCCTTTTCTTAAAGAACAAGAGCAAGCTAAACGTGTGGCTTCGCTCAATGTTCTATCTGCCGATGATCATCTCGAACACCGTCCTGTCGATCATGTGGCTAGCTGTCTATGAACCTAGACATGGGATGCTGACAGAGTTGCTAAGGTTCCTGCATCTCCCGGTGCCAACTCAGAGTTACCTAACGCGACCTGGAACCGCGATCATTGCGATTTCCATCGCGGGCATCTGGCACTGGATCGGGTTCCCATTGGTTGTGTACCTCGCGGCGGTCCAGGACATCCCTCAGGAGCTTCTTGAAGCAGCCGAGTTGGATGGCGCCAGCCGGCTCCAAAAGATCTGGCACATCGTGATCCCGCTTGTCGCTCATGCGACCACCATAGTCGTCGCGCTCGGAACCATCCTTTCCATGAAGGTCTTTGACCTGATCTACCTGATGACTGGAGGCTACTACAAGAACGATGTTGTGGGAACATTGATATGGCGTTACGCATACGAGGAGGCCAAGCTGGGACGAGCGTCGGCCGTCGCCGTTGTTGAGTTTCTGGTCATTGGAGCCCTCCTCGTGCCCTACATCCTGTATCGGAGAAGAAAAGGGGAGTTGATTGAGATATGAAGCAACACTCTACTCTCCGCATCTTCATTCGGGCATTGAGTCACTCAGTGCTCATCGCGATGGCCCTTCTGTACTTGTTCCCCCTGGTCGCCACGCTCCTGGCTGCCTTCCGTTCAGATGGGGACATCCTCCGAAACGGGTTCCTCGCAATCCCGCAGCCGTGGAATGTTGGAGGTTTCTCCGCTGCATGGGAGCAGGGAAGCCTTGGCGTATTGTTAAGGAACTCCGCCCTCATCACGCTCTTCTCCGTCCCACTGACAGTTGCATGTGCATCGCTTTCGGGGTACGCGCTATCTCGCTTCCGATTCCGATTCCGAACTGGGATCCTTCTCCTCTTCATGTCGGGGATGTTCTTCCCTCCTCAGGTCTACATCATCCCGATTTATATGCTGGCCAATACGTTAGGAGTGTATGACGCCTTTGCCGGCTTGATACTCGTCCATCTTGCGTATCAACTTCCTTTTTCTACGTTGTTCCTTCTTGGCTTCTTCCGAGCGCTGCCGACAGCTCTCCTTGACGCAGCTCGCATCGATGGCGCTGGCGAGGTTCGGATTCTCCTGCGAATCGTCCTTCCTCTCTCCAAATCGGCATTGGGTGCAATGGCGATTCTTCTCTTCACGTGGATCTGGAATGATTTCTTCTGGGGCCTCTCAATGACGCAGAGCCTCGGAACTCGACCCATCATGCTTGGACTAGCGTCGTTCTCAGGACGCCTGGCATTCAACTGGAACACTCAGGCGGCGGCTTCGCTGATTGCCTTGCTCCCGCCGCTGATGGTGTTCTGCATCTTCCAACGTTCGTTCATGAAGGGGGTGAGAATGGGAGCAGTGAAATAGGCTCGAAAGTGATTGCTGGCTCGTAGCGGAGGACACTAACGTTTTTTTAATGCGCAAGGAGGATAGATGAAAAGTATAAAAGTAATGGCGCTAGCTGTATTGGCAGCTGCTCTAGTATGTGGCGTTGGCATGTCATTGATAGCTGAACAGAAGACAGTCACGTGGCTTCACATCTGGGGTGCTGGAACAGAAAAAGAGCAAATTGCCAAGAGCATCGCGCAGTTCGAAGCAGCAAACCCGGATGTGAAAGTAGAGGAGATCATTCTGAGCTCAGCTGGCTGGCAGCCGAAGCTGATCCAGATGCTCTCGGGGGACAATCCTCCGGATGTCTTCCTCTGGTATCCGGGACCCAAGACGACGGCTCTTGTTGACGAGGGAGTTCTCGCCCCACTAGCCGGGATGTGGGACGACTATGGTGTCGATTACTTCATTCCAGCGGGGCTGAAGGAAGCATGCGCCTATGAGGGCGAGGTGTGGAACCTCCCGTGGGGCTACCACCCCACTATCGTGGTGTACAACAAGCACGTCTTCGACGACCTTGGTCTCACACTTCCTACAACCATCGCGGAGTTCGAAAGCATCTGTGATACTCTGCAAGCAGCAGGATGGGATTATCCGATCGCCTCCGCTTGGAAAGGACTCTGGCGGGGAGTCTTCCCCCCATCACTCCTTATCTCCTCGTTGGGCGGCGCTGATCTCCTCATGGATTGGAAAGACTTGAAGATTGATTTTGGGGATCCTACTTGTCGTGAAGCGTACGAGATCTGGAAGCGATGGGTCGAGAACGAATACTGGTATCCCGATCCGAGATCGAGAACCTGGGCAGAGGGTCTGAGTATTATGCTGAATAACGAAGCCCCCATGTACATCATCGGAACCTATGCAGTGCCGATGCTCGAGGAAGCAGGATGGGTATTGGGGCAGGACTTCGATGCATTCCTCTTTCCGCAGGAGAATCCTGACTACCCGTTGACCCTTTTTGGACCCTTCGACAGCTGGTGCATGTCCGCGGGAGCACCGCATCCGGTTGAGGCCCAGCGACTTCTTGCCTTCCTGGCTACGACGGGACCTCAAACCATGCGCGCAATCTACCATGGCGGTATGGCGTGTAACAAGTTTGTAACTGCCTACAACTCTGTGGGACAGATGATTCAGGATGCCATGGCGGGGGGGGCGGTTTTCCGGTCAATCACGTTCGGGCCCTTCGCCGCGAGCAGCATTCAACAAGGTACAGTCATCGACTTCTATGATGACCCTGATATCGAGGACTTCATCGAGAAGTCGAATGCTGTGAGGGAGCAATACTTAGAGGAAACGGGCAGTTAGATCCGTGGTGGACTGAAGCGGGCTTCTGGCTACGAATTGAGGTGTCCATGGCTGGGAGCCCGCTCATCCAGCCGCGTGTGCACCAAGTCTACTGCCGGACTCGATTAATACTAGAAGAGGAGATCTGAACCTCTGAAAGATGCTTGGCAAGATCAACTGTGACTGATCACGAACCAATGTCTTCGGGATCGATGCAATGGAATACTCGTGTGGGGGTTGCGGGCAGGTTGAGCCGTGGAAGAATCAGCAGCCGGTTCCTCGGAAATCGTGAAGTTGCATCAAGCACCGCTGAAATGGGTTCTATGAAACAGATGTGCTGCCCAGGCTTGAGGCTAGTATTTCCTAAGGGATAGGACATCACGGGCTACCTCGGTGCTCGGTGCTAGTGATCAAGATCCTTTTCAGGGTGCAGCTGCATGTATTTCTTGCTGCTTAGGGAACAGAAGTTAGCTACCCGTGCAAAG
>CAZDDA010000133.1:0-6342 GCA_964504085.1 uncultured Thermotogae bacterium
GAAGCAAGCGACTGATTATCCGGGCTGACGCAAATACCGAGATAGGCTCAGGGCACCTAATGCGTTGTCTGGCTTTGGCGCAGGCATGGATGGATCGTGGAGGGAAAGCCACACTCATCTCGGCATGCGAAGGCACGGATCTGCGAGAGCGCATCCTGAGCGAAGGGCTTGAGCTAATCGTGCTGAACAGCCGGTATCCTGAGCCCGGCGATTTGGAGACCTCTCTGGATGTCCTTCGTGAGCATGCTGGGTCTTGGATGGTTCTGGATGGCTATGACTTCGATTCCACTTATCAGTGCCGGGTCAGGGAAGTGGGACACCCTCTTCTCGTTATTGACGACAGCGCTCATCAGGAGCGCTACTTGGCTGACATGATCCTCAATCAGAACCTACACGCCACGCGGTTGGTATATGGTTGCAGCGCTGAAACTCGAATGCTGCTAGGTCCTCGCTACATTCTTCTGAGGCGGGAGTTCCTGGAGTACCCCCCCGCCGCCGCCGACGATGACGGCAGAGAGTCGCTCACGAATGTGCTTGTCTCACTCGGAGGAGGAGATCCGAAGAATGTCACGGCGAGAGCGCTTGAGGGGGCATGGCGCGCACTTCCTGATGGAGGCGAAATTACTGTTGTTGTTGGTCCAAGCAACCCCAACTGTGGAGACCTTGAACGGGTTGCGAGATCAGCTCCTTCAAGGGTTCGAGTTACTACTCAACATGGTATCTCGGACATGGCAAGTCTGTTGGCATCGGCCGATGTTGCGGTTGTTGCAGGGGGATCGACATGCTGGGAAATGCTGTATATGGGGATTCCAATGATCTGTATTGCGATCGCTGAGAACCAAAAGCAAGTAGTAGCAAGTCTAGTAGAGCAAGGCGCGGCCATTGGCCTTGGCTGGCATGAGGATGTGACGTCCGCTTGCATTGGAGATGCACTCGGAACACTGATTGGTGATGGTGCCGAAGTGCAGGAGATGACCCAAGCAGGGCACAGGCTTGTTGATGGTTACGGCGCAGCGCGCGTCAGCAGCCTCCTTGCTGGTAGCAGGCTATGGCTTCGCGAAGCTGTTCATGAGGATGCTAAGATGCTTTGGACGTGGGCGAACGACATCGCTACGCGCGCAGCTTCGTTCAACACTGAGCAGATCAGCTGGAGTTCGCATGAGATCTGGTTTCGGAAGAAGCTGGCAAATCCCGAGTGCCGCCTGTTCGTAGCCCATGATGTAGAAGACCATCCTGTGGGACAGATACGGTTTGACGAGAGGGGCGGTACTGCGACTGTATCGGTCAGCGTTGCACCGGAGCGGAGAGGGGAGGGCTTCTGCGCCGAGATGATCGATACAGCGTGTTCACGGGTTCTGAGCAATGGCTGGGAGAGTGGGTTTGTGGCGTTCGTGAAACCGTCAAACATGAGATCGTTGCGCGCATTCTCCAGGGCCGGGTTTCTGAGGGACGGTGAAGAGCTAATTGATGGCCAGGAAGCATGCCGCCTTCGATTGACTAAGGAGAGACCATGAGCTGTGAATTCCGTATCGGAGAGCGTTTGATAGGTCGAGGACATCCGGTGTGGGTCATTGCCGAGTTGTCTGCTAATCACAATCGGAAGTATGAAGAGGCGGAGGAACTCGTGCGAAGAGCCGGCGAAGCCGGGGCGGATGCAGTCAAGCTCCAAACCTATACTGCCGATACCTTGACTATCGATTGTGATTCCGAGCTTTTCCGCATTGGTAGTGGGACGATTTGGGAGGGACGTACGCTGCATGAGCTGTATGAACAGGCATACATGCCGTGGGAGTGGCAACCGAAACTAAAGACGTTGGCCAACAAACTGGGAATGCAGCTGTTCTCAAGTGCGTTCGATGCGACTGCAGTTGACTTCCTTGAAGACATGGGAGTTCCGGCCTACAAGGTGGCATCATTCGAGATTGTGGATACTCCGCTTATCGCGTACATGGCTCGTACTAGCAAGCCGCTTATCATCTCAACCGGAATGGCCAACCTGGGAGAGATTCAGGAGGCTGTGCAAACGGCTCGCAATGCTGGAGCAGGTAAGGTCGCTCTTCTGAAGTGTACGAGCGCTTATCCGGCGCCACCCGAGGAGATGCACCTGGGCACGATTTCGCATCTCGCTGAAGCATTTCACGTTCCCGTCGGGTTATCCGACCACTCGTTGGGGATTGCCGTACCGGCGGCAGCTGTCGCGCTCGGTGCTTGTATTGTTGAGAAGCATCTGACGCTTTCGAGAGATGAACCAGGACCGGATTCGGCGTTCTCTCTTGAGCCGCATGAATTCAAAGCGATGGTGGATGCGATCCGAGTTTCGGAGAAAGCGGCGGGGAAAGCAAGCTATGAAGTTGGTAGAAACGAGGCAGCCAGTCTCGTTTTTCGCCGATCGCTGTTTGCGGTGAGGGACATCGCGGCAGGTGAGGTGCTGACAGAGGATAATGTGCGCTCCATTCGTCCCGGGCATGGGTTGCCGCCCAGATTCCTTAGGGAGATCTTGGGACATCGAGCGAACTGCTGCATACCGCGGGGTACGCCACTGCAATGGCTGCACATCGGAGCGTGTGGGAACCCGTGACACGGAACCAGAGTGTACAGGAGGCGAGGGATAGCATGAACGATCCGAATGACACCAGCGGTAGCCCCGAGGCGCCCCCGGAATCCGAGGAGCCAAGACGGCTGTTTCTTATGGGACAAAAGCTGTATCTGCGGCCGTTGGAGGAATCTGATATCGGGCCGGAATACGTCAACTGGCTGAATGATCACGACGTCACGCGATACATGGGCACAGGCAGATTCCCATCAACGAAGGAATCGATTCGGAAGTTCCTAAGCAGGTTCGAGAACAGCACCACAGATCTTGCACTTGCCATTATCGATCGGGAGCAGAACCAGCACATCGGAAACGTGACCCTCAATCATATCAACTGGATCGATCGAACCGCGGACACGGGGCTGATGATCGGGAGGAAGGAGTTCTGGGGCAAAGGGTATGCATACGAAGCCTGGAGGCTCATTTTGACCTATGCATTCTCCCAGTTGGGGCTGCGCAAGGTGGTTGCCGGTGCTGTGGTGGAGAACGTTGCTAGTGTAGGAACGCTCCGCAAACTCGGTTTCAAACTCGAAGGGACTTTTCGCGAAGAGGTGCTGGTAGATGGGAAACCCTGCGACACAGCGCGGTTTGGGTTGCTGCGCAGGGAGTTCCAGAGTGATGTGTAGGTCAGTCTTTCTGTCCGCAGCATCAGAAAGGCAGTTGCTCTTCCCGGATCGACAGGTCGTGCCACAAGCGAGTGAACCTCCGAGAGGGATGATGGCACCTTGACGTTGGTCCTTCACGAAGCGATCGGAGCACGCTTCGATCGCAATCGCCGCCGACGCGATGTCAATGCGAAGTGGGTCGATCTCGATTGGCAGAGGGGGGCGCGCAAGAGACGGGCCACACCAGCGGCGAAGAGCTATACTGCGAGAACCTGAGCGCCCGCCCATGGGTTTCGGGTGAGGCAGCAAAGCTGCCGCAGAGGTCGGGCGATTCATAAGATGACATGTGGAGGGAGCGCGCATTCTAGGAAAACTGGTTGGAGAAGACGCGCCGTCTGTGGTTTTTGTGGACCGCGTTGTGCTCTCATCGCTGCTTCGAGCACACTTGCTTGGGCGATCTGTGCGCACCGTGTGGTACTTCAACCCGGGCTCTCCGCGCCTCCACGCGATTGCTAAATGGTGTCAGCGGATCGGATGGATCGGGTATGAGCTCCGCCAGGTTGAAAGGCAGATTGCTGACGTTCCGCCCCGCGATGGAGAGAACGTCTATGTCCTGTGCTTGAGACATGCGAGAGAGATCTGCAGGAGGATCAGAGAGGAGAAGCTCAACAGGGGACCGCTCATACAGGCTGTCGGCTGCTACTGGGCTGTTCGCAAGGTCATCTTGCACTTCGAGAAGCTTGCTGAGCGTGAGATTACTCCAGTTTGCGTCCAGATATCGCTGGCCAACTGGATGCTTCAGGCGGATCTCAAGATACCACCATCCCGATGCCTGTTGCTGATTCGGCATACACGCTGGCACCAGTACGTCCGCGATCATGCCTCATCTCAAGGTATCCGGCTGACGACCTATCGACACACGACGCATCAGAGAGAAGCGTTTCATCTGTGTGTTCGACTCATCCGCCGGGTAATGAGCGCAGCTTCATCGTGCATTTGCTCTCGAGTCGCGCCACGGCAATCACAGGCAAGGAGTGCGCCTGTTCGGCTGGTCGGCACGCGTTCGCATGACGGTACGGCGCGATGCGCGACGATCTCGTTGAAATACTGGGGACGGTCGATGAGCTTCGATCCAAGAGAACGCTCCGAGTTCTTCTGGGTTCACGATTCAGGCATATCCTACGAGACGGTTCTCCTGTACTCGTTTTTTGGGAGTGGGCGAGAGATGCCTCAGACTGTGGCGAGAAGCCTCCGAGAAGCTACCTCGCGTGGCGTCAGGATCCTCGGCAAGGGACCAGGGCTTCGCGATTGGCATCCCACTGCAAAGGTTGTGAAGTACTTGCTACGGGCCATTTGCCGGTTGACTTGGGCAGCGCTGCGCAGCGTTGCCCGAGGGAAGCGCTTCTCGTATCACGAGTTGGCGACTTTGGTCGGCCTTGCTTGTGAGCATGCCTACTGGCTGGATTTCTTTGACAGCAACAACGTACGCGTCAATGTCGGTACGCTGAACACATCCGTGTCTCAAACGCTGGCGCTTGACACGCTTGGCGGGGTGAGCATTGCGTACCAATACTCGGCATCCAACATCCTGCTTCCAACACTGCTTCTGACGTCGGGTGAGAACATCCAGTTCACATTCTCTGAGGCGTTCGGGACGCTTTGGGAGAGTCTCAAGGCTCCGATCGAGTACATCGCGACGTCGGGATTCATTTATGACAGTGCATTTGCGGCGATCCGGGAATCTGGGTACGGGAAAAGCGTACGCAGCCAGCTTCAGGCGGCGGGTGCGGAGTTCGTCCTGTGCTTCTTCGATGAAAACTCGAGCGATCGCTGGGATATATGTGCCTCGAATACTGCCGCCAGACATGACTACGAATTCCTCCTCAACTGGCTGCTGGAAGACCCCTCTCTTGGGATCGTGTTCAAGCCCAAAGCGGCTCTGACCCTGCTGAGTCGGACAAGAGGTATCGAAGCTCTTCTCGAGAGAGCGAAACGCACAGGGCGTTGTGCAGTGTTGCACAGTGACTTCGTTGTGGGGAACACGTACCCAGCGGAAGCTGCAGGCATGGCTGATGTTTGCATCGGGAAGCTCATCGGCTGTACCGCGGCACTGGAAGCGCGGCTCTTCGGTGTTCGCACGATCCTCATTGACACGGAGAAGCTTGCCAGCCATCGCTTCCGAGATTGGGATGACGGGCATGTCGTCTTCGACGATTGGAAGTCGTTGCGATGCGCAGTAGAACGGTACAGATCCAAGCCGGAAGAATACCCAAGATTCGGGGATTGGTCGCCTTGGCTGCGTGAGCTTGACCCATTTCAGGATGGTAGGGCAGCGCAACGTCTTGGGCTCTTCGTGTCTTGGCTCCAGGATGAACTCAGCCAAGGAGCTACTCGTTCCTCAGCGATCGACAAAGCCACGGAGAAGTACGCCCAGATGTGGGGCGAAGATAGCATTAGACGGTGTTGCTCTACGAGAGACGGGTAGTCCATGCTAGACAAGCAACAGCAGATCCGAAACAGCCTCATCTACCTTGTTCCAACACTGATCGGAAGCTTGCTTCCGATCCTTATGATGCCCATCCTGACGCGCATCCTGACGCCAGAGGACTATGGTTTTCTTGCGCTGGCGAACGTATATGCGGTGCTGGTGTCAGGCTTGAGCAATGTTGGCCTCCTGAGAGCCTATGATCGGGAGTTCTTCCGGTACTCGGATGAGACATCGTCTGCAGAGCTTCTCTACTCCATTCTGTGGCTCGTCCTCATTGCCCTGTCGGCGACCACTCTGTTGACGTGGGGCTTCAGGCGCGCATTGTCCTCTTTGATTCTGCAGTCTCCGGATCACGGAGCCTTGCTGACTTGGGTGTACTGTTCCACGAGCGTGGGCAGCCTGAAGGTCTACCATATGACGTACCTCAAGAACTCCAGAATGGCCACGCACTTCGCAGCCTACACGCTCGGAGGGGTATTGCTCGCGACGGCCTTGAGTCTCCTCTTCGTCGTCGTGCTGCGCCTTGGAGTCCTGGGCATCGCGTGGAGTTCTCTTGGCGCGAATCTTGCTGTGCTGGCAGCGCTATCACTGCGCATGCGCAGACGAGGGCGCCCCACATTCAATCGGCGAATGCTTGCCGATGCGCTGAAGCTTGG
>CAZDDA010000134.1:0-6324 GCA_964504085.1 uncultured Thermotogae bacterium
TGAAAACCTTGTACAAAACAGATGACGAAGTGCGCAAGCTTGTCGATATCGGCTGCCGCCTGGAGGGCCTAACCCGAAATGCCTCAACCCATGCGGCAGGAGTAGTCATCTCTGCCGACGAGTTGATTCGGCATGTGCCGCTAATGCGCCTCAAGGACGGAGAGGTTGTCACCCAGTTTGACATGAGTGATGTGGAAGCCGCGGGGCTGTTGAAGTTCGACTTCCTGGGCTTGCGAAATCTCACTCTGGTGGACGAAACCTGCTCTAATCTGCGGAAAAGAGCGGGCATTGATATCGATTTAGACGGCATTCCCCTTGATGATGAAAAGACGTTTGCGTTGATTCAACAAGGACACACCGCGGGGATCTTTCAGCTTGAAAGTTCGGGGATGAAGGGGCTCATTGAACGGGTTCTCCCAAATCGTTTCGAAGATCTGATCTCTCTTCTTGCCCTCTATCGCCCCGGTCCACTGGAAAGTGGGATGACCGATGATTATGTGGCAAGGCGCAGCGGCCGCAGGCCGGTGACCTATCCCCATCCGGACTTAAAGAAGGTTCTTGAGGACACCTACGGACTTCCCATCTACCAGGACCAGATTATGCTGATCGCCCAGAAGCTCGCGGGATTCTCCCTTGCTGAGGCGGACATCCTGAGAAAAGCAATGGGAAAGAAGAAAAAGGACATCATGGACAGCCTGCGCGAGAAGTTCATCGCGGGCTGCAGCGCAAATGGCATTCCCCAGGAGTCGGCAGTCCAAACGTTTCAGGACATGGAGAAGTTTGCCCGCTATGGATTCAACAAAGCTCACGCGACTGCGTACGCTTTTGTTTCTTACTGGACTGCATACCTGAAGGCGAATCATCCAACACAATTTATGGCGGGCCTACTTGCCAGCGTACAAGGGGATTCGGACAAAGTCGCCGAGTACATCGGCGACTGCCGTGAGATGGGAATTGAGGTTCTCCCGCCGGATATCAACGAGAGCGAGCGCGATTTCGCGCCTGTGGGCGAGGGTCGAATCCGTTTTGGGTTAGGGGCCATCAAGCACGTCGGTGATGGGGCGATCGAGGCAATTCTCGCTGCGAGGGGCAATGGGTTTACTTCTTTCTTCGACCTTTGCCGGCACGTTAACGGAGAGGGAGGCGACCGGGAAGCGTTGGAGGCGCTGATCAAGGCAGGTGCGTTCGACAGCCTGGGGGCATTGCGCCGTGATCTCCTGATGCGACTTTCAGAAGGGTTGGAGTTGATGCAGATCGCATCCCGGGAACGAAAAAGCGGTCAGCAATCGTTCTTTGGTGGCGTCGAATTGACGAACCCAGAGCCGCCGGCCTCGCAAGAGGAGTTTCCTCAAGCTGACCTGCTCCGCTTCGAGAAGGAACTTCTCGGTCTCTACGTCAGTGCCCACCCGCTTGATAGCCATCGTGCTATTCTTGCTCACTACTGCACACCTCTCTCTCAGGCCAGTGCAATCGATGTGGAAAGAAGTGCAACCGTAGGCGGACGGGTCAAGAAGATTCGCAGGATCTCCACAAGAAATGGCGATCAGATGGCCTTTGTTTCCCTGGAGGACGGGACCGCGGAACTTGAGGTCACGATCTTTCCGAGGGTGCTGGACGGTGCCTCCGAGTTGCTGGTAGAAGATCAGCTTCTGGGGTGCCTCATCACCGCAAGCGATCGCAACGGCGCGCGCAACTTCGTGGTTGAGGAGGTGTTCCCGCTAGAAAAGCTCGCAACTCGAACCCCGCTTTCTGTTACTCTGGCAGTGCAAGGAAAGCAACTCGATCCTGAATGGCTTGAGAGTTTAGCGTCTGTGTTGCAGCAACATCCTGGCGAGGCGCCGGTCCTGTTCCACGTGGAAGATGAGGGAGCATACGTCGAAGTGATAGCGGGAAAGGGCTTCTCTGTATTCCCGTCGCTTGCACTCAAGGAGGGGTTGGAAGTACTCCTCGGCGAGGGAGCGGTCCGGTTTCGAAACGGAGTGTGAGAATGAATCTCCACCTGTGGGGGAGCCTGAGATGGCTCTACCCAGGGATGCGGGTAAAACGCTGGGCTCTTCTTGCTCTTTTCTCAATGACCCTTATTGTCTTTGGGCTACTTGAGGTTGTGGGCAAAGAACGAATTCGCGAGATCTACCGTCTTGTACCGGAAGCGGCGGTCGTTCGCTACGCGCTGATCGGGCTGTTCCTTCTGGTTGGAATTGCTGGATTCACTGTGGGGGTCTCGCGCCTGGTGCGCTCCGTGGCCCGTGGGGTTGCCCCATGGAAGGAAGAAAAGCCCTCGGATCTTATCTACCGGACTCGCGTTCTGGAGAAGGCCCCCCAAGTGGTGGCATTCGGAGGCGGAACCGGGCTGTCTACCTTGCTGCGGGGCATGAAGGAGGTCACCTCAAACCTTACCGCCGTGGTGGCGGTGATGGACGATGGCGGCAGTTCAGGACGCCTGCGGGCCGAACTGGATGTGCTTCCCCCTGGCGATATTCGTAACTGTATCCTTGCCCTTGCTGAAGACGAGCGACGGATTGAGCGTTTTTTCCAGCACCGGTTCCGCGGAACATCCGACTTCGATGGACACTCTTTGGGGAACCTCCTTCTGGTGGGAATGGAACAGGCAACCGGCGGGTTTGACCGAGCAATCGAGGAGATGTGCACTATCCTAAATGTTCGCGGCCGTGTCCTTCCAGCAACTCTTGCCAAGACTCACCTCATCGCACAGATGGCAGATGCAGAATGGGTGGAGGGGGAGAGCCGAATAACAGCTGACCCTCGCCGGATCGAGCGAATTGCGCTTTCTGCTCAATCCGTCGATCCGTACAGTCGTGTATTGGAGGCGATTGCCGATGCTGACCTCATTCTACTTGGACCGGGAAGCTTGTATACGAGTCTCATCCCCAACTTACTGGTAGAGGGGATTGCTGTAGCGATTGAGGAGGCGGCAGCGGAGAAGCTGCTCGTGGCAAACCTGATGACACAACCCGGAGAAACCACTGCGTTCACCCTCTGCGATCACTTGCGGGTTCTCAACGAGTACATCTCTCTTCGCTGTTTCGATGGCGTTATCATCAACACCGCCCTTCCTAGCCAGGCCCTGCTCGCGGGCTACTTGGAAGAGTCTGCCGAGCCAGTGAAGGATGACCTGGAAGAGGATAATAGATACGACCTGCAGGTTATTCGCGCCGACCTGTTGGGAACCATCGAGTTGGAGGGAAAGCCAACCGTTAAGCACGACCCACGCAAGTTGGCGCGGGTAATCGTCCGACATACGCGTGCATTCTCCCGCGGTATGCTTAGCCCTTGATCACAATGACTGGGCGCAACCTCGCCACTGGCCGATTGATTCCTGCCGCGGTGGCTGTTTGAACTACAAGTTCGATGTCCTTGTAGGCACCGGGCGCCTCCTCGGCGACCCCGCGGAGGTTGTGGGCGCGGAGGGTGATCCCACCCTTGGCCAGTTCTTCCTTTATGTTCTCGCCCCAGTACTTCTTGGCGGCTTTCTTGCGGGATAGGGCACGGCCTGCGCCGTGGATCCCGCTTCCGAAGACCTTCTCCATTCCAAGCGTGGTGCCGCGCATGACATAGGAGGCGGTTCCCATCGTTCCGCCGATGAGGATTGGATGACCTACTTGGCGGTAGGCAGGCGGGGACTCTTCGCGCCCCGGTCCGAACGCACGCGTGGAGCCTTTGCGGTGGACGAGCAACTCACGCGTCTCTCCATCAACCTGGTGGCGTTCGATCTTGGCATTGTTGTGTCCGATGTCATAGACGGTACGAATCGACGTGCTATCCATGCCAACGACCCGTGTAAACGAAGAGCGTACCAGGTGAGTGATCACCTGACGGTTTGCGAAGGCGCAGTTTGACCCGCAGACAACTGCACTCAGGTAACGCTTCCCCTCGGGACTACGAATCGGTGCGCACACAAGCTCCTTTTCGCGAATAGGGATCTCGTATTTTCGGCTTGCCTGTTCCATGTCTTTCAGGTAGTCCTGTCCGATCTGGTGGCCGAGAGCGCGGGAGCCGGTGTGGATCGAGATGGTGATCTGGCCTTCCTCGAGGCCGTAGATCTCTGCGACCCCGGGGTCGAGCACCTCATCCACAGTCTGAATCTCGAGGTAGTGGTTTCCCGAGCCAAGGGTTCCCACCTGCTTGAACTGCCGCTGCTTGGCGATGCGGCTTACCGCATCCGGATCGGCACCCGCGATCTTTCCGGTCTCCTCGATGCTGGTCAGGTCCTCCTCGAATCCGTAGCCGCGCTTGACCGCATAGTGGGCACCCTCCCGCAGAAGTTCGTCGATTTCTTCGAGCCTAAGACGAAGCTTCCCCTCTGAGCCGAGCCCGGCAGGGACGGTGCGGTAGAGGTCGTCAGCCAGCTTTTCACGGATAGCGGGAAGGTCGTTCCCTTGAAGAGGCGTAGCAAGAAGTCTCACCCCGCAATTGATATCGAAGCCGACTCCTCCCACCACGACGACCCCCTCTTCAAGGTCGAACGCGCCCACTCCACCGATTGGAAATCCGTAACCGGGGTGTACGTCTGGGAGGGCGAGTGCCGCGGTGACAATACCCGGCAGACAGGCCACATTCCGCACCTGACGAAGAGCATTCCATTCCTTCTTTTCCGCGATGTCTTTGCGTAGCAGGTCTATCGTTTGGGCATCGGCGAATATCCGGCCGGGAACGCGCATGTCACCACTCATGGGAAGAAGCCACTCTACCGGTGAGATCTGCTCCAGCGCGAGTTTCTCGCTCATTGATGCTCCTTTAGATATCGACCACACACTGTGCGATCCACTCTTTGCCCTTCTGTACGACGTGTAGACCGCAGTAGGTTACGCCCTTTACCTCGAGCTTCACGGAATGACGCGAAAGATCAAGAGGCTCTCCCCATGCCGTTCCCGCAAGGCTTAATCCATCCGGTTGTTCAACGATGTCCACGCAAAAGCGCGAGCAATAGAGGCCAGTGAGGTCCTTCTGAATCAGGAGTTCAGATAGCCATTCAACGAGCAGCAGTTCGGGGGTACTTGCATCTCGCAACACCTTGAGTGATTGCTTTGCTGTCACTTGATCTACGTCAACCATCAGGTTGAACATTCCCTTGGCCGCCTCGCTGAATGCTTCCCCAATCGTTTCCCCGGTTCCGCGCAAGCCAACGTCGGCTGTGTGATCGAGGTACTCAAAAGGCATTGCTGTCTCCCAGTGGAAGGGTGAACAAAGGATTGTAGAGGGCTCCGTGTGATGTAAGGTGGCTTTCCATCAAGACGAGTTGATTCACTCGTAGAGTCCACCCAAGTTGGTCAACGAGAGAGCGGATCGCTCGCTCGATCGACTGGTCAGCTCGTCCCTTAATGCGTGCCAACGTGACATGAGCGACAGGCTTCTTGCGTTCCTTGGGAAAGCCAAGTTGCATGAGTCCTTCATTGATGGCCGATACCAGGGTAGCAAACTCGGAAGGGGCCTCACCTCCGGCCCACAGCACACGTGCACGTTGCGGCGAGGGGAAGGCCCCCAGCCGGTCGATCGAAAGATCGAACGACGCAGTCTGTTTGGTGATCGTACGACAGAACTGCTCGAGCTTGAGTGTCAGCATGGGATCGATCTCTCCTAGAAAGCGAACTGTTACGTGCAAGTTCTCCGATTGTACCCAAGAGGC
The DNA here is from genome assembly GCA_964504085.1 of uncultured Thermotogae bacterium. Taxonomy (GTDB): domain Bacteria; phylum Bipolaricaulota; class Bipolaricaulia; order UBA7950; family UBA9294; genus CAZDDA01. Next base: position 5,645 of record CAZDDA010000134.1, read on the forward strand.
TCTGGTGTGAACCATTTGTTGCAGCTGCACGGATAGCTTGGCAATAGCTTCGCGCAACGACGAATCAAGTGGAAGGCATAGAAACGTGCGCATACTCACCCCTGCATGGAATAATATCACAATGATCGCCAAGTAACTTGACACCCAGGTAGAGTTCTCCTATAGTGGATGATTAGCGAAAGGGCAAACTCCTTGAGAGAGGGGGGCGCAAAGCCAACAGATCCTAAGAAGGATGGCTGGGTTGCCGAATACACGAGTTATCTAGGAGAAAGAGGGCCAGGGAGGACGACCTCCTGCGGCCTTCGTGCTTTCTTAAAGGCTCTCTCGCGGGTGTTGCATCTCCTTAGCAGAAAAGGATAGGGGAAAAAAGGGCTATCGGGCTTCGAGTCTGGTAGCCCTTTCAATTGAGAGCCTGTGCGTGGTTCCGTTGTGAGAAGACGCCAGGCGCTTCACGGATAGCCAGCTCAGGCCAAGGAATCCTCTAACACCCGCAGAGGCTCGCTTACCGCTGCTCCCTTCCGGGCCTGACGGGGTTCACCAGCGTGCGCCGCAGAGGGCTCGACCCTCAACACCGCTTTTCCGAGGACGGACCCTACCGCCTTCCCCCGCCGGAGACCCTTCGGTTCCACTATAGCGGGTTGTGGATGGAGGGGACCGCTAGCCCCCCACCTAGCACAGGC
>CAZDDA010000135.1:0-6308 GCA_964504085.1 uncultured Thermotogae bacterium
AGGATGTCAGAAGCAAAGCGTTCACGCAAACGGCGAAGGTTGAGACTGCGAAGCGCGGCCAGGGCAGCGTTCTCGGGATGAATCACCGTGGAGGCCGGAGTCATACTGGGAAGCATCAACGATGAGTGGATGTTGAGTGCCATATCCGAGGCGTCTTTGAACGGTGGACAGTTGAACACCGGCAGGGTGGTGTTGGCCGCGAGAGCGCCGCCCAGTCCGTTGGAAAGGCCGGCCACCGCAATGATCACCCCCGGTTCGAGCGAATCGTTGTATTCTTGAGCGATTGCCCGAACAGCTTCCGGTGTTTTGTGAGCAGAGGCCACGCGCATGTCGACTGCAACATCGTAGCCTGCAAGGTATTGAGCAATGCGACGACTGAACGCTAAATCACGAGGCGACCCCATAACGACCGCCACGTATCCGTCCTTGATCATCGCTTCATCAACAAGTCGTTGGTACAGAGTTCCGCCGGGATTCCCCGCCGCCGCTGGGAGAGGCTCATCGGTGATCTTCTCGTAGATCGCTCGGTACCGCTTGCTCGTCTCCTCCACGATCTCGTCAGGAAGATGGTCAGGACTTTCACCCTCTTTTCCCTGTTCAAGAAGCCAGGCGCGCACGTACTCTTTGTCCCACGGTGAAACAGTCTCCGGGTCTTCCGCGTAGTTGTCTGCCGACCAGAACCGAGAGGAGTCCGGCGTGTGCAGCTCGTCAATCAGGATGAGCTCGCCATCGAGGAGGCCGAATTCGTACTTCGTGTCCACGAGGATGAGACCCTTTTCGGCCAGCACATCGGTACCGCATTGGAACAACTGAAGGGATGCTTGCTCCATCTGCTCGTAGGTCTCCTCGGCGACCCAGCCTTCGCCGATGATCTTCTGCGAAGTGATCTCCCGATCCTTTTTCTCCTTGGTCGTGGGAGTCAAGATGGGTTCTTGAAATCGCTCGTTCCGCCGCAGGCGATCTGGGACGGCGACCCCACTGAAACATCGCTCGCCGTTGGCGTACCGGCGCCAAACCGAGCCACTCAGATAGCCGCGGACGACCATCTCAATCCGGATGGGAACGACTTCCTTGACCAGCATGGCATTTATGGCGAGCGGCCGGAGCATGTGGTTTTCGATGATGTGTCGTGTTTTCTCAAACCAATACGTAGACAAGCTGTTCAAGACGGCGCCTTTGAACGGAATCGGCGTTTTCAACACGCAATCGAACGCCGAGAGTCGATCGGTGGCGACGATCAATCGAGTCGCCTCATCGACCCGCAAGCTTTCCCGGACCTTGCCGGGATGAATTGTCCTAAGTTGCGGTGTGGAAACGTCAAAGAGTGTTCTCATGCCCCTCCCAACGTAACTAGTGCTTGAAGTGCCGCACCCCGGTCATCACCATCGCTATACCCAGTTCGTTGGCGCGACGGATGACCGCCTCGTCGCGGACGGAGCCGCCCGGTTGGAACACGGTCTTGACGCCCGCGTTGGAGGCAAGTTCCACCGTGTCCGGAAACGGGAAAAAGGCATCCGACACCAGGATTGCCGCGCCCAATTGATCCCGGACGTATTGCTCAACTCCGGCGGGCGTGCCCTGATACTCGTCGCGCAGGTTGGCAACGGCACGGTCGAGAGCGAGTTTCGCGGAGACGACGCGATTGGGCTGCCCGGCCCCCATTCCCAGTAGCTGGACGGTGTGCTCATCGAGACGCCGTACGATCACGATCGTGTTGCTCTTGATCTGCCGCACCGCTTTCAGCCCAAACTCCAGTAAAGAGACAAGTGGGCTTCCCGGTGCAAGGCCGTCGGACGGAGCCGCCTCGGTCACACATTCGAGCTTGTCGAACAAGCGATCATCCGCCTTCTGCACCAGGCAGGCGCCGCCCAACACTCTGATCTCTCTATCGCTTCGGAGTTTTCCCGGATCAAAGCGGATCACGCGCAACGCCTCGTGCTGTCGGAGATAGGCAAGAGCATCCGGGGCCACTTCCGGGGCGATCACCACTTCCACGAACTTCCGCGCTGAGCGTTCAGCGGCGGCCAGATTGAGAAACTCCACCGTTTCTTTCTGCAGGACAGAGTTAAACGCGATCACTGAACCGAACGCGGACACCGGGTCGCCGGCCCAGGCCAATTCGAACCCTCTTCGTTGATCCGGACATTCGCTCAACCCACAGGGATTCGTGTGTTTGATGACGGCGCAGCCGTGTGGGCACAGATCCTGCACCGCCTCCACAGCGCCTGCGATGTCGACGATGTTGTTGAAGGAGAGTTCCTTGCCGCTTAGTACGTCCATGTCGAATAGAGAGCCCGTGACGCCGCGTTGGCGAAACAGGGACGCTTCTTGATGCCAATTCTCGCCGTATCGCAGCTTCTTGCCGTCAGAGAATCCCAGTCGAAGCGACGTGTTTCCGTTCTGCTCATCCATGGCCTGCGCGATCGCGGCATCGTAATCGGCCGTGGTGTTGAACGCCTTCCCCATGAGCCGGGCCCGTGTTCCAAGGGACAGCGCCCCATCATGCGTGCCGAGTTCCTCGATGATCGCCGGATAGTCAGCGGGGTCTGTCACCACCGCGACGTGTTTGTAGTTCTTTGCCGCCGCCCTGATCATGGTCGGCCCGCCGATGTCGATGTTCTCAATCAAAGTCTCCATTGGTGCTCCAGCATCTCTGACCTGTGTAAAGGGATACAAATTGCATACCACCACATCGATGGGGGAAATGCCCAGGCGTTGCGCCTCCTGTGCATCCTTTTCCCGATCAAACAGGATGGCCGACTCGATGGCAAACGAAATGGTCTTCATGCGGCCACCGAATGCTTCCGGGGTACCCGTCACATGCGAAATGTCCGTCACCGGAAGCCCTGCCTCGCCCAGCACCTTTCCGGTGCCGCCCGTGGAGATCAATTCACACCCGAAACGATGCAGGGTTTGTGCCAACTCTACGATTCCATCCTTGTCCGTTACGCTGAGTAGCGCGCGCCGAATCTTCATCACAATGTTGCCTCCTTCTATATTCGAAAGCTTTGTTTGTGCCTGGCAGTCTATAGTCGGCTTCGTTGCTAACTTCACCTACTTTTTATGTGTTCTACAATGTTCCTAAAGATTTGGAGTCCCTCCCCCTCCTCGGATGTGTCAGGACGAAGACGTCGCATCCGGGGCCAATCGGGATGATTGTACGCGGACAGATAGGCTTCCGGGTGGGGCATCATCCCGAAGATTCGGCCGGTAGAATCGCACAGGCCAGCACAGTTTAACTGGGAACCGTTCGGATTCATCGGGAACGTTGCGGTCGGAGACCCTTCTGAATGGCAATAGCTCAGACAATTGAGGGACTGCGCCATAATTTGCTCCCTGATCGTCTTGTCCCGAATGACCACTCTTCCCTCGCCGTGACGTACCGGAAGCGAGATTACATCAATGCCTTTCAAAAACGGGGTTTTTGCGACAGAAATGGACGTACAGTGACACCATCGATCTTCAAATCGGCCGGAGGCATTGGTCGTGAGCGTAACTTCCTGATCATAATCGCCGTTGGTGTTAGGCAAAAGACCCATCTTTGCCAACACCTGGAACCCATTGCAAATGCCGAAAATATACTTACCCTCTTCTACGAAGGCTCTTACTTCGTTGAAGAACAATCGCCCACAAGGAAGCTTTCTGTAGCGCAGTTTGTTGGCCAACGCCTTGCCTGCACCGAGGTCGTCGCCGAACGAAAACCCTCCCGGAAGGGTGAGAACATCGTAATCGTGGATGGAGCACGTCCCATGCAAGATACTGTTGAGATGTGCGATATCGGCCTCGGCACCGGCAAGACGGTAGGCAGCTGCCGTCTCCTCCTCGCAATTGATTCCGAATCCTGCAACGACCAACGCGCGTACCTGTCTCATTCTCAGTCCCCTAAGCCCGTGCTCCACGCCTCATAGAGGCGCCCCGACCCAACATCGGCGATCGGATGCCCGTGCCACATCATCACCACCTGTTTTCTGCGCGTCACCCGTCCCAAGCAGACGGCCGTCCCGTCCATTAGCACTTCGAACTCGTCCTTGCTCTCCGGCCTGACAGACACGACGAATCGCGAATGAGATTCGGAGAAAAGCGCGATGCAAAGCATCTTGTGATCCTCCAGCGTGAGCGGCTGCGACGGCGCAGTGGGAAGATTTGGATCTTGCAGCACAGACAGGTTGTCAGCGAGACTGCGCCCAAGTTCCACCACAATGCCCAAGTCACCCCCAATCGCGGATTCAACCAGGGCCACAGCAAGACCCCCGTCGGACAGGTCGTGGCACGATTCGAGCAGTCGGTGATCATTGGCTTCCATCACCTTGGAGTAGAGCCTCCTGGCCTCTTCTTTTCTCACCGTTGGCACCCTGGCACCCAATTCACCGTACAGACGATAGAATTCAGAGCCGCCCAGTTCATCGTAGGTCTTCCCTACCAGGTAGACGAGATCGCCAACGGCCTTGAACTCGCTGGTGGTCGTGCTTCGCACATCATCGAGACCGGCAACGATCGAATAGAGCACCGTGGGAGGAACGGAGATCTTCACCCCGTCTGCTCGAAAATCGTTTTTCATGCTGTCCTTACCCGATGTCAGCGGGATGTTGTAGAACGTGGCCATGTCGTAGAGCGCCTCGCACATCCGCACAAGCTTTCCGAGCTTGGCCTTACCATCGGGGTTCGTTTTTTCATCGTAAACGGAATCGGGCAGGCAGAAATTATCATTCACCGACCAGAATGGGCCTCTGCTGGTACGAAGATCCGGGAGTTTACCGCCCACAGCGATGATCTGGCGTACGGCCTCGTCGAACGCACCCGCGGACATGGCGTACGGATCGATGTCCCCGTAGCGTGGAATGATCCCGTTGGAAATAGCCACTCCCCGATAGCCGTCGAGCCCGATGCGCACCACGGCGGCGTCTTGAGGGGCGGTACCCGTTGGTCCCATCAGCGGTTTTATGACGGTCTTGCCCTTCACTTCGTGGTCGTATTGGCGGATCACGCGCTCCTTCGAGCAGATATTGGGACTGGCTAGGAGCCTCAGTAGGATCTCGTTGTAATCAAGCTCAAGCGGAAGCTGCGGCTCACACAATCTCAGCCTTTTCCACTCCGCCTCAAGCATCTTTTTTGGGACCCCGTTGTGGAGGAAATCAAGATCTAAATAAGCGATCAGCGTCTCGCCGTAGTAAACCTCCAGAACACCGGTGCCGGTGAACCGGCCGATGTCGGCCACCTCGACCTCGTACTCCGCTGCAAGACGGGAAAGCGCCTTCAGCTTTTCTTCTTCAACAACCAACGTCATCCGTTCCTGTGACTCGGAAAGGAAGATCTCCCACGGTTTTATCCCCGCGTACTTGAGCGGAACGTGGGCCAGCTGTACTGCGGCGCCGCCGCTGATCGCGGCAAGCTCTCCGATCGAGCAGGAGAGTCCCCCGGCGCCGTTGTCGGTGCAGCATTTTACAAGGCCTTTCTCACAGGCGACCTCAAGAAAATCGGCCAGCAGCTTCTGCGTAATCGGGCTTCCGATCTGCACGGCAGAGCGCGGTGAGTGTCTATCAATTTCCGCTGAAGAGAACGTCGCACCATGAATGCCGTCCACCCCGACCCGACCCCCGGCCGTGACGATCCGGTCACCCTCTGCGATCTCCTTCTCCCACGCATTCTTCCCCTGGTATAAGGCGGGCATGATCGACCCAGTCCCGCAGTAGACCAACGGTTTTCCCGCGTAGCGGTCGTCAAAGACGATCGCGCCGTTGACAGTAGGCACGCCGGACTTGTTCCCTCCGTCTTCGATGCCACGTCGTACGCCGTCGAAGACCCGCCTGGGATGAAGCTGCCCGCAGAGGAGGCCTTGCGAATAGGTGGGAGGAGCAAAGCACAGGACGTTCGTGTTGAACAGCAGTCTTCCTCCTCCTCGACCTGTTCCCAACGGGTCCCGATTGTTGCCGAGGATCCCGGTGAGCGCCCCGCCGTACGGGTCAAGCGCCGAGGGCGTGTTGTGGGTCTCAACTTTGAAGACGAATAAGTACTCATTGTCGATTCGGACGACCCCGGCGTTGTCCGAAAACACCTTCACCAGCCAGCGCTGGCCGACGTCTTCCAAACGCCTCTGCACGATTTCGGTGGCGCCCCGAATGTAGGTTTTAAATAGGGAATCTACTTGCTTCGTCTCTCCGGTATCGAGATCCGTGTAGTGAATAAGCGCGTTGAATTCTTTGTGCTTGCAGTGTTCGGACCACGTCTGGGCGAACACCTCAAGCTCACAGTCGGTCGGCAATGGAGAAAGCCCGACTACCTCGCGCTTCCTGACCACTGCTTCATCGCGG
>CAZDDA010000136.1:0-4783 GCA_964504085.1 uncultured Thermotogae bacterium
AGGAGGAGAACAGCCTGCCTGCGGTCTGCGGGCGGGTCTGCCCCCAGGAAACTCAGTGCCAGGGGGTATGCACCTTGGCTAAACGATTTGAACCGGTGGGAATCGGCCGTCTGGAGCGCTTCTGTGCCGACTGGGAGGCTGAGCACGAAGCGTGTTGCCCATCTGTTCAGGACGACACGGGACACCGTGTGGGCGTCATTGGCGCGGGGCCGGCCGGTCTGACCGCGGCCGGGGAGCTGCGCAAGATGGGCCATGCCGTCACGGTCTTCGAGTTGCTACACGTGGCCGGTGGGGTGTTGATGTACGGGATCCCGGAGTTCCGACTTCCCAAAGACATCGTACAACGGGAGATCGATGCCCTGTGCCAGATGGGTGTGAAGATCGAGGTGAACAAGGTTGTTGGCCGGATCACCACCGTGGACGAACTGCTTGGCGGCGACTTCGATGCCGTGTTTGTCGGTACCGGTGCCGGGCTTCCCCACTTCCTTCGTGTTCCCGGGGAGAGCCTCAACGCGGTGTACTCCGCCAATGAGTTTCTCACTCGGACCAACCTGATGCGTGCGTTTCGCTTTCCGGAGTACGACACGCCGATTCGGGTTGGGCGTCGCGTAGTGACTGTTGGAGGAGGGAACGTGGCTATGGACTCGGCTCGGACCGCGCTTCGCCTCGGAGCGGAGGAATCGATCATTGTGTATCGACGTAGCGAGGAGGAGCTCCCGGCACGGGCCGAAGAAGTCGAGCACGCCAAAGAAGAGGGGATCCAGTTTCACCTTCTTACCAACCCTGTCCGTTTTCTCGGTGAAGACGGGTACCTGAAGGCGGTCGAGTGCATCCGCATGGAACTCGGCGAGCCGGACGAGTCCGGCCGACGTCGTCCGATTCCGATCGATGGGTCCGAGTTCACCATGGAGATCGACACCGCGGTGATCGCCATCGGGAACGGTCCCCACCCGTTGGTACCACGGACGACGAAAGGACTTAAGCTTGATCGACGGGGGAATATCTCTGCCGATCTGGAGACTGGTCAGACGAGTAAGGAAGGGGTTTTCGCTGGTGGCGACATCGTGACAGGAGCCGCCACGGTGATCGAAGCGATGGGCGCGGGTAAGCGTGCCGCCGCCACAATCGACCGCTACGTGCGGCGAAAATAGGCGCGTCCATCTGTTCACGTCCGAGGCAGTAGGTTGTGGAGAAATCTCTTTTGCTTGTCGAAATGGTTGTTCATCGCACTGTCTGTTGTCTCCTATTCAAGCGGCCATTCACGATTGTGTGCGAGATTGATTTGTTGGTAATCTAGGAACAGAGAGCCAACCCCTAATCTTCAAAAGGAGGGCGGTACTGGAGTCAATGGGCAAAGAAGGTTTTCCGTGTAAGCTTTTCCGTGGAGCGGAGCTGTTTTCCCCCGCACATGAAGGCAATAAGGATCTTCTCATCGCCGGCGATCGGATTGCGAGGATCGCGGCACATTTGGATGTCCCCAAAGGCTTGGACGTGGAAATCGTCGATGTCTCGGACAAGCTCATTGTGCCTGGGTTCATCGATCTGCACGTTCACCTCATCGGCGGTGGGGGTGAGGATGGACCGACCTCGCGCGTCCCGGAGATTGCGCTGTCCGAACTGACTCAAGCGGGGATCACCACCGTCGTTGGGGTCCTTGGGACCGACAATGTGACCCGCAGCCCGGAGGCGCTTCTGGCCAAGGTGAAGGCCCTGGGCCAGGAGGGCATCAGCGCGTACATGTACACCGGCTCGTATCATCTGCCGTCAGTGACGATCACCGGCAGCGTCAAACGCGACATCGCTCTGATCGAAGAGGTAATCGGGGTCAAGGTTGCCATTGCCGATCATCGCGGCTCGCAGCTGACTGCTCACGAGCTGGCACGACTGGCCTCTGAGGCCCGATTGGGTGGGATGCTGGGGAAAAAAGCTGGAATTGTCCATCTTCACGTTGGCAGAGGCAAGCGAGGACTTGGCGTGATCTTCGACGTCGTAGAGAAATCCGAGATTCCTATAGGGCAGTTTCTCCCGACGCACATTTCCAAGAAAACGGCGTCACTGTTAGAACAAAGTATCGAGTTCGTCAAAAAAGGTGGAACCGTAGACATCACCGCCCACAACAATAAGAATGAGACGGTATCGGTAATAAAGGACCTTCTGGATAGCAAAATCGATCCTGCAAACGTAACGATCAGCTCAGACGGAAACGGCAGTATGCCCAGATTCAATGATCAAGGAGAGCTCATCGGGATGACGACAGGAAACGTGGCCTCCCTCGGCGAGGTCCTCAGAAACCTAGTGAACTCGAACATAGTGTCCTTGTCGGACGCCCTCAAGCCGATTACCAGTAACCCGGCGGATCGGCTGAACATCGCGGATCGGAAAGGGCAAATCCGAGAAGGCACCGATGCCGACCTTGTGATTTTGGACAGAGATTTACGCATTGAACAGGTGTTCGCCAAAGGGCAGTTAATGGTCGATAACGGCGACGCCGTGGTCAAGGGGACCTTTGAATGACCAAACAGGAGAAGATCACCGGCATCCTGGGCGGGATGGGCCCTGCGGCCACCCTGGCCTTGTACGAACGCATCATTGCTCTCACCCCGGCGCAATGTGATCAAGAACACCTTCGCGTGATCATTGACAGCAACCCCAAGATTCCTGATCGCACCGCCGCCATCCTCGGAAAAGGCGAAAGCCCGCTACCTGTGATGATCGAGAGTGCAAAGACACTGGAACGCGCTGGCGCCGACTTCATAACTATCCCCTGCAACTCAGCGCACAGTTTTCTGGATGGAATCAGGGAGTCTGTGAATATCCCGGTCTTGGACATGATCGGCGAAACAGTACGAACGATAAAAGAAAGTCAGGCTGGACTGTTGGCAACTGATGGGGCTCTTGCCTCTCGGCTCTACCATGACGCTTGTGAACGGGAAAGAATCGAGCTTCTTGTACCGAGCGAGGAAGATCAAACCCTCGTAATGTCGGCAATCTACGGGATAAAGGCTGGCGAGGAAACAGCTGCTTTCGAATGCAATATCAGAAGGGTGATTGCTAAGCTTCAGAAGAGCGGAGCAGAAGCAATCATTTTGGGTTGTACTGAGCTGTCGTTAATTTTAGATCGGGAAGGCTTTCCCGTATCCGTATACGATGCTCTAGGCATCTTAGCACAGGTCGCAGTACAGCAAGCCCTGTCGCTTTCCGAGTGAAGCAAGTCACAGTGCAAGGGTTGGGTGGTGATTGGCTTTTCCCCAGTGGATTGTTGGCACACACCTACGCCCGTCGAATGATCGAACCGGCTTTGACCAGGCAGTTCTGCAGTGTGATGCCTTCGAGCACGCTTCCGTGATCGATGACGCAGCCGGCGATCTGGCAATCTTTGATCGTCACATTGTTGAGGATGACAGAATCCTTGACTGTTGAGATATCGATTACGACGTTTTTGCCGGTGTAGGTGTTGCAGTTGCCGACGTGTTGATTGGCTTCGATGTAGGAGGCGCGGTCGCCGATGTCGTACCATCCGGTGTCGAAAACGAACGGGTCGATTTGCACGTCCTTTTCTTTCAGTAGCCACTCGTTGAAGTAGCCCGGCGCGTCCTTTCCCGCCTCCGCTTTTTCGTAGAATTCGCTGATCAAGGGTAGCACCTGCTTGGGATACACGTAGCATGCGGTGCTGGCCAGGGTGCTTTTCGGCTGCTGCGGTTTTTCTTGAAAATCGACGATACGATCGTCCTCGACAATTGCCACTCCGTATCGCCCCCGCACTCGCTCGAGATCCTTGAGGTTGAACAACGCCACCAGCGGCCGGCCGTGGTACGCGGCGAGAAGTTCCTCGATCGAAAACTCGAAGATGTTGTCCCCGCCGATAACGAGAATGTCCTCGTCGATTCCGAGTTTCTGGACGAGAAAAGCCATCGCTCCTACCGTGCCTAATTTCTCTTCCTCGCGGGTGGTCTCTTCCACTACCAGCTCCATGTCCCATCCGGATTCCGCTTGCCACGTTTCAAACTGGGAGACAAACCGGCGGTTGGTGGAGACGATCGGTCGGCCCGGAAGGGAACCGCTTGTGAGGATGTAGTCGATGATCGGTTTGCCGGCAACTGGCAACAGCGGCTTGGGTCGCTCGGTCGTGATTGGAAGAAGGCGCGTCGCGTATCCGCCGGCAAGGATGATCGTCTTCATTGTGTGTCTCTTCGCAGTCTGCCAGGTTGTTCGGTGCGTGTCAGGTTCATCTTTCTATTCCACTGTGACCGTCTTTGCCAGGTTGCGCGGCTGGTCAACGTCGGTTCCTCGCAGCACTGCGATATGATACGCGAGCAGCTGCAACGGGACGGTATAGAGGATGGGTAAGCAGGTCTGATCCACCACAGGCAGTACCACCGTATGATTGGCAAGCCTCTCCAGTGACGCATCGTCTGCACGATCGGTTAGGGCAATGACGATCCCTTTTCGTGCCTTGACTTCCTCGATGTTGGCCAGGACCTTTTTGTAGGCGACGTTTTGAGAAAGAAGGACCACGACGGGCATCTTTTCATCGATCAACGCGATCGGTCCGTGCTTCATCTCACCGGCCGGGTACCCTTCGGCGTGGATGTAGGAGATTTCTTTGAGCTTCAACGCACCTTCCAGAGCGATTGGGTAGAGGCAGCCACGCGCGAGAAACAGGAAGTCGCTGGCGTTGTGAAACCTCTGCGCCAGCGCTGCGATCTTGTCCTCATGAGCCAGTACTTCAGCAATCTGGTTGGGCAGTAGAGTGATCCCCGTCAATGCGTTCTTTGCTATACTC
>CAZDDA010000136.1:4793-6263 GCA_964504085.1 uncultured Thermotogae bacterium
TTCCTGGGCCAACACCTCGGCAATCTGGCCGGGGAGAAGCGTGAGGCCGGCCAGTGCGTTCTCCATCGTCTGATTAACCGTTTTGCCTCGTTTCTCGGCGAGGAATAGACCGAGGAGTATCAATGCGGCGATTTGAGCGGAGAACGTCTTCGTTGCGGCCACTCCAATCTCAACCCCGGCACGGGTATAGACCGCCGCGTCCGACTCTCGCTCGATTGCTGATCCGATTGAATTGACAACTGCAATCACCCTTGCGCCGCTCTCCTTTGCGTGGCGGATGGCCATCAGCGTGTCGATGGTTTCCCCCGATTGGGAAACCGCAATCACCAGAGTTCGGGAAGTGAGGGGCATCTCTCGCAGGCGGAACTCCGAGGCAATCACCGCGTGAACGGGCAGTGCGAGCAGTTGCTCCCAAAGGTACTCTGCAACCAGACCGGCGTGATGTGCGGTGCCGCAGGCAACAAGATAAACCTGATCGTAGTTGTGAGACAGTTCACTGACCCCGGATAGGCGAACCGTCAGCCCGTCGACCCCCAGCTTCTCCCGTACCGTCTCTCCCACGGCGCGGGGCTGCTCGTGGATCTCTTTTAGCATGAAGTGCTTGTAGCCGGACTTCTGGATTGAAAGAGGATCCATGGTGACCGGCTGGGGGGGGCGCTTGACCGGGTTGCCGGCAAGGTCTAGAACGCGGAAGCCTTCCGAGGTTAGCTCTGCGACCTCATTGTCTGCCAGGAACACGACGTGGGAAACCCAATCTACGATCGCCGGGATATCCGAGGAAACAAAGGTTCCGATCTCCCCCGTCCCTACGACAAGGGGACTTCCGCGCCGTGCGACGACAATCCGATTCGGGTCGTCTTCCGTGAGCACAGCGATGGCAAATGCTCCTTCGGCCTGTTTGGCAGCTTCGGTGACCGCCGCAAGCAGGTTGTCATTATCGTGCTGCTCAATGAGGTGGGCGAGAACCTCGGTATCCGTTTGTGAACGGAAACGATGTCCAGCCGCTGTGAGTTTCTCTCTTAACGGCTGGAAGTTCTCGATGATGCCATTGTGGATGACGGCGATCTTCTGCCGACAATCCAGATGAGGGTGGGCGTTCTCGTCTGTGGGAATTCCGTGTGTTGCCCAACGGGTATGCCCAATGCCAATCCTTGCGGAGAGTTGACACTGGAGAACCTCACTCTCCAATTGCCTTACCTTTCCCGCACGGCGGAAAAGGGTCATGTGGCCATTCTCGAGGATAGCAATCCCGGCCGAATCGTAGCCGCGATACTCCAAGCGTTTCAAGCTCTCGAATAGTAGTGGGACGACGGGCTCACTTCCCACATATCCGATAATTCCACACATGTTACCACCTCACCTGTAAGTGTAGCCTTGTGCAGGGCAAATGCCAACCGGCTATTGTCAGGCGACCGCGTCCTTGCTATAATGGGGTGCCAACGATTGTCCTAAAGAGAAGCAAAGGAGAAT
>CAZDDA010000137.1:0-6232 GCA_964504085.1 uncultured Thermotogae bacterium
GGCAGCTACTCCATGCTCCTCGAGAAGCCTCCGTATTAGGACTTCCAAGTGGAGTTCTCCCATTCCCGAGATGATCGTCTGGTTTGTCGTCTTGTCCACACGGATACGAAAGGTTGGATCCTCCGTTGCGAGTTTCGCCAGTCCCTTTGAGAGAGGCTCCTGTTCAGCCTCAGTGCGGGGTTCGACGGCAGCAAATACTACTGGCTCGGGGAACTCGATTTTCTCCAAGAGAATCGGAGCAGACTTTTCGCAGAGCGTGTCGCCTGTTGCAATATCTCGTGAGCCGACAACGGCCACAATATCGCCAACCTGGGCTTCGTCCAACGGGGTGCGCTGATTGGCGTGCATACGGAAAATTTTGGTGAGCCGCACGTTTTGTCCCGTTGATGAGTTGAGGAGATACTCGCCGACCTTGGCCCTCCCCGAGTAGACACGGACGAAAACCAATCGACCGGCATAGCGGTCAGCGACGACCTTGAATGCGAGGGCGGAAAAGGGTTGCTCGATCTCCGCCATGCGGATCTCCTCGCTGTCAATCCCCCGTATTGGTGGTATGTCGATCGGCGAAGGCAGAAAGTGAACGATCGCGTCAAGGAGTGGTTGGATTCCCTGGTTCTGAAAGGCCGCCCCGCCTAGAACAGGCACGGCGGCTTGTTCGATGCACCCCCGCCTCAGACCGGCTTGAAACGCCGCAAGATTGACTTCTCTGCCTTCAAGATAGGCTTCCATTACCTGGTCGTTGAACTCGGCCACCCGTTCGATTGCCATCTCTCGATAGTGTTCGACGTCTTCCCTAATGCGATCGGGTACAGGGAGAAGCTCGTACGTCTCCCCTCTGCTTTGTGTCTCCCACACGATCAGGAGGCGCTCCAGGAGGTCCACCATTCCGACCAGGCGGCGATTCTCATCTCGGTAGGGAAGTTGGAGTGGCACAACGCGTACTGCCAGTCGCTCTTCAATCATCGCCAAGGTCTGAGTAAAGCTTGACTCGTCGCGATCAAGTTTGTTCACAAACGCTACTCGTGGTATCCGATAACGGTCGGCCTGCCGCCATACTGCTTCGGATTGTGATTCGACCATCTCTACCCCGGAAAAGATTACGACCCCACCGTCGAGGACGCGGAGTGAGCGCTCGACCTCAGCGGTGAAGTCAACGTGACCGGGGGTATCGATGATATTGATCAGATGCTTGCGCCACGGGCAGGTCGTTGCTGCGGACGTGATAGTAATGCCTCGCTCCCGTTCCTGGGTCATCCAATCCATCTCGGTGTCACCCTCGTGCACTTCGCCCATCTTGTGTGTGCGGCCAGTGTAGTAGAGCATACGCTCCGTGGTGGTGGTCTTGCCGGCATCGATATGGGCCATAATGCCAATGTTGCGTATTTTCCCTATCTTAGAGGGATACTCAGAAACCACAGCGTCCCCTTCTTCGTTTTTTGTCGCGGGAAAACCAAAGGATCTGCCTCGTACTACCAGCGGTAGTGGGCGAAAGCTCGGTTTGCTTCAGCCATGCGGTGGACGTCGAGCCGCTTGTTGTAGGCTTTTCCTTCCTTGCGTGCTGCTTCCATGATCTCCATGGCAAGGCGGGTGGCCATCGTATTCTCACTTCGCTCCCGCGCGGCCCGAACGATCCAGCGGAGAGCTAATGCGGTTTGACGGTCAGGTGGGACCTCGTAGGGAACCTGGTAGTTCGCACCGCCTACACGCCGGGTGCGGACTTCAAGACGAGGGGAGCAGTTGGCGATTGCACTGCTGAAGACGTCGAGGGAGGAGGCGTCGCTGCGTTTATCGATTTCCTCCAAGGATTCATAGATGATACGCTCTGCAACTGACTTTTTTCCGTCCAGCATCACGTAGTTGATCAGTTTGGAGAGGAGTTTGCTGTTGTGCTTGATGTCCGGTTTGACATCACGGCCTGATAACTGCATCGCTAGCTTCCCTTCTTGGATCCGTACTTCGAGCGCCCTTGCCGGCGGTCTTCAACTCCTTCTGAATCCAGCGTGCCGCGGACGATGTGGTACCGCACTCCGGGTAAATCCTTTACGCGTCCACCGCGCACTAGGACCATGGAGTGCTCTTGAAGGTTATGACCTTCCCCGCCGATGTACGCAGTGACTTCCTTCCCATTGCTAAGGCGTACACGCGCTACCTTGCGCAGTGCCGAATTCGGTTTTTTCGGAGTACGCGTGTATACGCGGGTGCAAACGCCGCGCCGCTGTGGACACGAAGACAATGCCGGGGCCTTGCTCTTCTTCGCTCTGGTCTTTCTCCCTAATCGGATGAGTTGATTGATTGTAGGCATTTTGTCACTCCAAACTATGGCAAATTATAGAATCACACATAGGATCTGTCAAGCTAGTTCTGGCTCCTGTTCGCTATACTCAGCTGGCTCACTTGCTAGGACTTCTGGTGTGTTGGGAAAGCCGGTGCCAGCTGGTATCTTCTTTCCAACGATGATGCTTGGCTTTAGTCCATCCAACTCGTCGATCTCTCCCCGCAGGGCCGCCTCGGCGAGCACTTTGGTTGTCCTCTGGAACGATGCGGCAGAGAGCCATCCTTTGGTCTGCAAGGCCGCTTTGGAGATACGCAGTAGTTCGCGTTCACCAATAGGAAGGCGTTTCTTTTCCAGCGGAATCTCTACGGCTTCCTCACCCCGCTCCCGCTGTACGCGGATCAGGCTGAGGTTCGCCCGTTGTGCTGTTGCCATCACATCTTCAGTGAGGGGATCATCAGCAGTCGCAATCAAGCGGCCTTGCGCCACGATGTCCTCGGCGATTTTCTCCCCGATTGCCTCGTTGCAGGCCTGTTCTGCCTCCTGATTCCAGCGCATGAGTCTCCTCACTTCATCCTGGAACTCTTCGAGTGAAACCAGATCGCTCAGGAGGAAGTGTGAGTCTCCACGATCGATGATGCGGACATTATTCAAGATCTCGCGAATAATCACTTCAAGGTGTTTATCATTGATATCGACACCTTGAGCCTTATACACTTTGTGGATCTCAGCAAGCAAGTACTCACGTGCTTTCTGCACTCCAGCTGTTTCTAGCAGGGTATGGGGTGCAACCACTCCTTTGGTCAGTAGGTCCCCTTCCTTTACTTTATCACCGGCCCGCACAGTCGCTGCTTGATTGATCTCTACAGTACTCTTCGGATGGAAGTGAACGATCGAGATCCCGTCTTTGTCTTCGATGTCCTCGACCTGAATCGTAGTTTGAGGGATCGCCAACTTGACCAACTTCTCGCCTTCGCGGACTGGCTCACCAGTGCCCTTCAATGGCACTACGTCGGGGGTGAGGCGGAATCGTAATGCTCGGCCCTGTGGGTTGTAAACGAGGATTCTATCGGGGAGCAGCAGCACGCTTCCCTCCGCATCGGCTGCAATGACGATGGGCTTGGACTTAGATGTTAGATGGTCGCCTTCCTTCACAGTGGCTCCAGGCTCAACCATCATGCGAGCGCCGTAGGGGATTTCGTACGTCTGGATGTTCTCGTCACGTCCCACTACCTGGAACGACCGTTCCTTGCCTTCGGGGAGACGGAGGATCCCTTTTCTGTCTGCTACGATTGGCGGAATGTTGAATCGCTCAGTGAGGGTTTCGCCGGCGGCAACCGTGGCTCTATCTCTCACCCGTGGAACTGTCCCGGGGGGGAGGAGATAGGAACGGTCCCCAGAGGCGGTATCGATGACCAGCATTTCTCGAGGCTCGCCATTACTCAACAGATACACTTCACCGGTGCAGGGGCTTTTGGCATCAATGAGATCTGTGCTGTCGATCTCCTCACCCACCGTGGCGCGCTCGAGGGGAGACGGAATCTGGGCAGACCTCCGTTCGCCGGTGATTTCAACCTGATCGCCGGTGGTCTCGAATGTGATTGCACTCACGTGTCCGTCAAGAGGGGATATCTCCGCCTGCGCGCTCTTCACGGTTTTTCGTGCCTCAAACAACTCCTCGGCTCGGGGGAGGCCCTGGGTAATGTCAACTCCAGCAACGCCACCGGTGTGAAAGGTTCGCATGGTCAATTGGGTGCCCGGCTCACCGACTGACTGGGCAGCGATCACTCCGACTGCTGTTCCCAGTTCAACCGGACGATGGTTACTCATGTCCAAGCCGTAGCAGTATTGGCAGATTCCATTACTGACCTCGCAGACCATCGGAGAACGGATCACGATCTGAGGTCGCACTTTGACGCGCGAGATTCCAGCTGCCCGCAGCGCCTCGAGCAAGCGGGGAGTGATCCCCTCATCCGTTTGAAGGATTACGCGGCCACTTTTGGGATCGCGAACATCCTCTACACTCTTTGTCCCGACAAGGCGTTCTTGTTGCTTCTTGCTGCCGAGGGGCAGGTCGACTTCCATTCTGTCGACGCGCGCTGCCATATCGCGAGTGATCCATTGATTTGCCTCCAGGATTACCTCGCTGGTGCTCGGATCTACAATTGGCCGACTAGTGACGCGACCGTAGATTCTGTCCTCAATCGATTCCATGATCTCCGTCTTAGAGAAACGAAAAGGATTGATCTCTACTCCTTGAGTGGTCCCGCAGTCGATTATTCGAGTAATCGTATCCGAGGAGGCGTCCACGAGTCGGCGAGTGAGATAGCCAGAGTCTGCAGTTTTCAACGCGGTATCCGCTGCTCCCTTGCGACCGCCGTGAGTGGAGATGAAGTACTCCATGATGTCCAACCCCTCACGGAAGTTTGAGATTACCGGCATCTCGATGATCTCTCCAGATGGTCCGGTCATCGGCCCCCGCATCCCGCACAACTGCTTGACCTGGTCTGGTCCACCTCGCGCCCCCGAGGTGACGATTCCGTAAACCGGATTGAATCGATGTAGGCGCAGGTTCTCCATCGTTGCTTTCTCTACCTCGTCTACTGTCTTTCTCCAGATGCGGATTACCGCCTGTGAGCGTTCATCATCGCTTGCCATTCCGAGTTCGTATAGCTTGTTTATTCGGGAGACCACTGCGAGAGATCGCCTAATGATCTCTTCCTTTTCTTGTGGGATGAGACAATCTTTGATCGAAATTGTTAGCCCTGCCCGGGTTGCGTACTTAAAACCCAGCTCTTTTAGATTGTCGAGCACTTCCGCCGTCTGTTCCCAACCGAAACGGTGAAAGCAGTCCATGATGAGGCGTTTGATGGCGCGGCGATCCATGACCCGGTGGTAATTTCGAATTTCCTGCGGAAGGATTAAGTTCAACTCCGCCCGACCGAGGGTTGTCTCCACGAGGTTCCCATCAATCCGAATCTTGACCGGACTATGAAGCTCGAGGAGACCCTCTTCTTCAGCCCGGCGTGCTTCAAGGATATCCCGGAAGCACCGACCGGCTCCCTTGCCTTCGGGTTCCAGCAGGGTCAGATAGTAGTAGGCGAAGACAGGATCCTGAGTGGGGAGACTGAGAGGCTCTCCGTTTGCCGGAGACAGGATGTTACGGGGTGCGGCCATCAATTCTCGCGCTTCGGCGATCGCCTCTTTGGAGAGCGGAAGGTGGACAGCCATCTGGTCTCCGTCGAAGTCGGCGTTGTATGGCGGACAGACCAGGGGGTGGATGTGGATGGCCTCCCCGTCGACGAGGATGGGCTCGAACGCTTGCATCGAAAGGCGGTGTAGAGTAGGCGCGCGGTTCAGGAGCACCGGATGATCCTTGACGAGCTCTTCCAGGATGTCCCATACTTCGGGCATTTCACCGCGAAGAGCCTTGTTCTTGATCTCGTCGAAGTCGGAAAAAGTTGTTGACTCAAGATGATGGAGGATAAACGGCTTGAACAGCTCAAGGGCCATCTTCTTGGGAAGACCACACTGGCTCAGCTTGAGCTTCGGATCAACCACGATCACCGCTCGTCCTGAGTAATCCACACGCCGGCCTAGCAGGTTGCGCCGCAGCCGTCCATGTTTTCCATGGATCCGCTCCGAAAGCGACTTCAGTGGTCGGTTGTCACGACCACGAATCGGGTTTTCTCGTTTTTCGTTGTGAATCAAGGCGTCGACCGCCTCTTGCAGCATTCGCCGCTCATTGCGCAGGATAACCTCAGGTGCTCCCATGTCGATGAGCTTCTTCAGTCGGTTGTTTCGGTTAATAATCCGACGGTAGAGATCGTTTAAATCCGTGGTGGCAAACTTTCCCCCCTCGAGTTGAATCATTGGACGAAGTGCTGGTGGAAGGACCGGAATCACGTCGAGAATCATATCCTGGGAGTTATTCCCCGAGGCCCGAAGCTGACCGACCAC
>CAZDDA010000138.1:0-6217 GCA_964504085.1 uncultured Thermotogae bacterium
ACGACGAGCTCAAGGAGCAAGTCGCCGACGGCTGGTCCCTCATCTGGCACTGCGGAACACCCGAGTGCGAAGACCGCATCAAGGAAGAGACCAAAGCGTCTAGTCGCTGTTTCCCTCTTGAGGCAAACAGCGAGTGGCGCCCGCAGGGTGCCACATGCGCGGTCTGTGGCAAGCCAGCATTCGGAAAGGCCTACTTCGCGAGAGCGTATTAGGCACCGCGAAGTGGCCGGGAGAGAAGCCCCCGGCTTCTCTCACCTCCTCTGCGTTCGGAGAGGAGGAAGCGTATCTTCGCCAGGGCATACTGATCCTGCTGGCGAAATCGCGGCAGGAGAACGGCTTCAGCCGTTCTCCCAAGTAACGAGACACAACGAGGAGGAGCCACCCAGCTCCTCCTTCTTTTTCTCGTTGCCGGCATACATTCGCAAGAGCCTACTAGTCACCCCTGCTGAAGGATTCGACACCAATGGAGGCGGAGCCGTCTGGCTCCGCCTCTCTCATATTCTGCGGAAAGCGGTGCAAGAGAACGCGCAGATCGTTCTCCCACCTACTCGAAGAGTAGGCAGCCAGCATCTTTGGCCGCGCCTATTTCGCATGAGCCTATTGAGCAGGCAACGCTGGCGCGGAGAGAAGCCCCTCGGCTTCTCTCACCTCCTCTCCATTCGGAGAGGAGGAAGCGTATCTTCGCTAGTGCGCACTGATCCTACTGGCGAAATCACGTCAGGAGAATGGCGGCGCCATTCTCCCAAGCAACGAGACCCAATGAGGGGGAGTCGCACGGCTCCTCCTCATTGGGTCTCGTTGCAGGCATACATTCGATCGGGCGTACTGAGTACGCCCGATCAGGAGAACGCCAACAGCGTTTCTCCAACGAACTCGCAGAGTTCGAGGCCTACATAGAGCCCCGACTGATGCACATCGTATGAGAAGAGGAGGAGCCGTCTGGCTCCTCCTCTTCTGTTCCTCCCAAGAAGCGGAGCTCAAGATAATGCAATTGATGAAGCGGAGCTCTTGGCTCCGCTTCGTTCTTCCTATCCCGGGCGGAACCTTATGATTCGAGATCTGAACATCCCTCTTAGATTGTCAAGCTGTGGGGTGGAGGTCCTCCCGGCTCCGCTTCCTCCGATTCCGGACAACAGCTGAACACCGTAACCAAAGACCATACCCCGGGGCCAGCGCGAATGAACACAGGCGATATAGAGACATAAATGGCTGTAAGCGAGTTTTTTTCTCGCCACGGTTGTAAAACACAGCCGTTTCGCAGTAGAATCGCTCGCGGAGGTGCCGTCATGCTTGTGCAGTTCGCTGTCCAGAATTACCGATCCTTCAAGTCCGAAGCGCTGCTGAACCTGTATCCGGCCAGAAGCGGCATCCACTCCGATCACGTACTCGTCTCGGAGGAGGACGGACGCCGCGCCAGCGCCCTTCCCGTAGCGGTACTCTACGGAGCGAACGCCTCGGGGAAATCAAACCTGGTCAGCGCGCTGGCAACAGCACAAGAGATCATCGTGAGTAACATCAAGTCTGGCTTTGCATTGCCTGTTACTCCCTTCCTACTGGCTGACGACACATCCAGCCAACCGAGTCGATTCGAGTTCGTACTGAAACACGATGGAGTGCTCTACACGTATGGCTTCGCTGCGACGAGTAGCCAAATCGTGGAGGAGTGGCTCTTCGCCGTTCTCAACAAGCGTGAGGTGAAGCTCTTCGAGAGAGTCACACGTGACGACCGAGCTGTCGTGGAGCCTGGAAACCAGCTAGCCTCAACAAGCAGAGAGAAGCAGCGTCTCGCCTTCATAGCGGAAGGGTTGCAGCCGAACCAGCTGTTCCTTGCCGAGGCCGTTGAGAGGAACGTGGAGCTTCTTGCGCCACTAGTACACTGGTTCACACATCGCCTCAAGATCATCCATCCCGACGCCAAGTACACGCACTTGATCCCCCGGGCAATAGATGAGCCTGAGTTCCGGCAGTTCCTGAACGATTTCCTGTGTGCTGCCGACACTGGTATCCAGAGCCTTAAGGTTATCTCCGAAACCCAGCGGACGGGGAGACGGCCCGACGACGCATCAGCGCCCGACCAGGTCCCGGATGAGATTCTCAAGTACCTAGCAAGCTCTCAGGACCACTTCGCTGTGTACCGCGTGGGCAAGAAGCTTCTCGGCGTACATCTGGACGAGGATGGCGACCTAGAGTTCCTCTCCCTCCAGACAGTCCATCAGCTTGAAGACGGAGCAAGCGTCTCTTTCTCGATAGAGGATGAATCGGATGGAACGCACAGGATGCTCCACCTAGCCCCTGCGCTGTACAATCTCCACAGTACAGAGGATGTCTACGTCATCGATGAGTTTGACAGAAGCCTTCACCCAGGCCTTTGCCGTGCATTCCTTGAGGGCTTCCTTCGAAGCGTAACTCGTAGCGGGTGCCAAGGCCAGATCATCCTGACTACGCACGAGACAAGCATCCTAAGCCTCGACTTGCTGAGGCGCGACGAGATCTGGTTCGTCGAGAAGGATCTGGGTGGCGCCAGTCACATCTCGTCGTTGGCCGAATTCGATGTACGCCAGGATCTCAGGATCGATAAGGGATACATCAACGGCCGGTTCGGTGCGATCCCCTTCGTTGGGGACATGGCCCGCCTCTTCCCTGTGGGGGGATGCGATTGAGCATCACCTCACGGCGCAGAAGACCAATCGACCGGACGATTCCGCACCTGAAGGACACTCGACTTGTGGTCATCGCTACAGAAGGAGACACTGAAGCCCAGTACTTCGAGATGTTCAGCCGCCTGAGCTCACGTGTACAGGTCAAGCCGCTCCCTTCGGAAGATGGGCACTCCGCCCCGAAGCACGTCCTAGCCAGAATGCGAAGCTTCCGAACGGCGAACTATCTGCGGAGGGACGATTCTCTCTGTCTGGTCATCGACAGGGATCGATGGCCCGCGAAACAGCTCGCGGAAGTGGCCGCACAGTGTTGTCAGCAGAACATCCTGCTGGCGGTGAGCTGCCCCTGCTTTGAGGTTTGGCTCTACCTGCATCACGCGGACCCACCGCAGAGCATGGTCAACATGACCGGACAGGAGGTCAAGCAGGCGCTGAGGCGGCTGCTTGGCCAGTACAACGAAACTAGACTTCGTCAAGAGGATTTCGAGCCCCAAGTGGCCCAGGCGGTAGGACGTGCCAGGGCACTGGACAAAGACGTAGCGGCTCGTTGGCCATGTGGTCTGGGCACAAGAGCGTACAGAGTGGTTGAGACAATCGAGGAACTCGCCTAGGCATAGGAGTGTACGATTGGGTTTCGAACGGAGACGTGCATGTCTGTGTTGGGAGCAAGCAAACTACACAGGTACGCTGAGGAGTTGCTGCGCAACTCCTGCTGTATTGACGGGGGTAGTGTCTCGGCTACTCTGGCAATCCGACAAGTTGGGTTGCTTGGAAGAAGCACTGGAATCGCTCCTTCTGGTCCGATTTCAGCAGCTTGGGAGTTTCTCTGCAACTCCTGCTACATTGACGGGGGCAATGTCTCGGCTACCCAGTTGCACTGAGTAGCTTGGTAGTTGCTGCGCAACTGCCCTTCCAGTCTCTAACCGCTCGATTCTGAAATGCCGCCCACGTCTTCGTCCGCCAGCCAGGAGAGTCCGACAGTCGATGGTGGGGATTCCGGGGACGCAATGCCAGACTCGTGCATTCACTCACTGAAACTGAGTGCTGTGTCCGCGGAACCCCTCGCCAAATCTGGCCTTCTCAAGCGCGGATCCGTTGCTGATAGAAGCTTGCGGCGCAGAGTCGAATGGCCTTCGTTGGGTCGGTCGCGCACGCGGTCAATTCAGTCGGCGGACGGTAACTCGTCCTTGCCCACAGGGTTGCTTACGTCGAGAACCCGCAATCCATCCCACCCGATCACGTAGGCGAGTTCTTTGCCGGTGAGGACGTCGTGTACAACGTTCACGCGCCAGAGGCATTCGCGCAAATCCCAAGCGGCTACGAGTACGCCTTCATACGCAACTGCGGGAAGTGCCGAGAGATCAAAGGTGTAGGCACCGTACCGCCCTGCCGTACACAGCCAAGCCTTGCCGGCGCCGTCGACATACGTGTCCAGCGAGCACGCGGCAATGAACTCGCTCCCATAGGAAAAGTAGTCAGCGTGAACCTGCTCAATCGTTTCGAGTAGCTTGGGGCTCTTCGGATCACTCACATCGATAATGCACACCCCCCAGCCACCTCTCGGAACAAAGAGATGATCCTTGTACTTGGCCATCTGGGAGTGGAAGTCGTACGCGCCGGCGTACGTGTCACTACAAGACAAGTTCTCGCCAGGCAGTTTGAGTCGCGCCATCTCCGCGGGCGCGTCCTTCTTGGGGAATCATGGTGTCACATCTTGATTCTTAGGGTTTCGACCATCACATCCCATCCTGGCTCGGTCACTGAGAACCGAATGCGAGAGCCGTTGCTCCGCATCACCCGCCGCGGCAATCCGTGTCATCGCATGACAAGCGCCTGAGAGCTTGCAGGGCTCGGAAGCGAAGTCCTGAGGCTCTAGCGCGCGACGGGACTCATCATGATGATGACCCCTCCAGAATTATCATCCCTTCTCGTGTCTGCGAACATGAACTCAAGCCATCCCGCCTGGCTGTTCCAGCAACCGCTTTGACTGAAGAATGCGGTGTCAAGATACCCGGGCGCATATGAGGTAATGTAGACGTGACAGCTTGGATCGCTGCTGAGACGCACGGCTAGCGCAATGTCTTCCAGACCGCAATCCTCGGCTCTTTGCCCGGACCGCATGCATGGTGGCCCATCTTGGGGATGATCAATGACGTAGAGCCACGCATGATGGTTCAACCCAATACGAATGGCAGTCCGAGTCCAACCTGGATCGGACGCTCGGATGTAAACCATCGTTCCCGAACCCATTTGAACCACTCCTCCCCCCCACCACGGATTGAAGTTCGGGATCGCTACTCTTCTCACAGCTAGGCCATTCAGATTAACAAAGCAGAGAGTAGTCAGAGCAGGCGGAGGGAGATTCGTTGCCTCCAAGAATAGGAGCTCGCTGCAACGTGCTGACCAGACTGGGCAGACATGGGATATTGTCGTGCCGGCAGGCGGAAAGGTGACTTGGCGTGCTGATGTTCCGTCGAGGTTCATCACCCAGATAGCAAACTGTCCGGGGCTTCCGCGGTCCGATGCGAATGCAATCCAGGTGCCTCCTTGGCAGCCGACAGATATAGCCGGATCAACCTCAGTGATGCTCGGAGTGCTCGTCAGGTTGATCGGAAGGCGCCCGTCTCCGCCCGCAATCCATATGTCGCCCAATCCCGTGTTTGGGTCAGGCTGACTCCACACGCAAAGCTGATCTCCTTGGCCTAGTACCGTCTGATCAGCTCCAGTTGGTCCAATGAATGGCCAATCCGCTTGCCCGACGGACAGCAGACACACTGCTTGCAGAACGAGCAAGAGGACCGCCACGCTTCCTGCGCTTCGCTTGACGAGCATAGGGTGTCTCCTCCTCACAGAGATGTCGAGGTCTTGTACTCTGTTTTACATGGAATACGTAATACGAGCCAAAGGGAATCCTGGGGTCACATCTTGATTCTTAGGGTTTCCGTGGATCAGGCCTGGCCTCAAAGAGAATGGGATCTACCATTGGGTTTCATACGAATGGACGGGTTGCTGCGTGCTCAATGGCAAGTAGCTAGGAGTTGCCTCGCAACTCTTGGTCTGCAGTAGCTCTTCGCGGTAGGCCAGATCGCCCGGATGCGGCCTTGCATGAGATGATGTCAGAGCTGAGCTCCTACCGCCTCGGCCACCACGTCCCAACCTTGCCAGCCTGTGTGACTCATCCCGCGCTACTCCTGGCCGCTCGAAGAATACAGCCGGCAGGAGATCGAGGCCGACTACAGTGCTGCTCGTATTCCATCGAGAGGAATCCAATGAGCAAGGCTTCCCCTGTCATGGCTTCGTCCACACCCCCATCTTGATCTTTCCCCATCAGAAGGGGGGGAAATGCTCGATTTGCAGTTCTCACACAGGTTGCTAGCGCGTTCGCTGAGCATCGAATCTCCGGGTCCGTTGATTCTCAGCGCCCACCGCGATCATCGTTGGCTCTGCTCCTCGACGAGCCGCGTCACCGCGAGGCAACTGAGTGAGGAGAACTGGCCCTAGGATTCAAGATCTGTCCTCATTTCTCCACTGATATGCGCCCCAACATCGGAACCTAGAGA
>CAZDDA010000139.1:0-6208 GCA_964504085.1 uncultured Thermotogae bacterium
CCTTGTTGACGAATACAGCATCCATGCTTGCTGGAATCAAGAGGCACTACAAGCGTATCGGCGGAAGGGATGTGATCGCTCTGGGGCTGGCCGGGGACGGAGGCGCTGCGGATGTTGGTTTCCAATCACTCTCTGGAGCTGCGGAACGTGGCGAACAAATCATTTTTGTCTGTATTGATAATGAGGGCTATGCGAATAAGCGGACGGATATGATGGGTGTGGTTCTTGCTAACAAGAAACGGTTTAATCCGTGCTTCAGATAGCTTACTTTAATGCGGGCCCGCGCCGTGCCACAGGGTGGCAGGCGGGGGTGGTCCCCGCTGCCGGCGCACCTCGTAAAAGGAGATGGGTATGATTCAGCAGGTGGATTCCGAGAGGCGAGCGAACCGTCTCACCAAGGCCCAGCAGACGGCCTTGGATGCCCTTATTGTGGCAAGGAAGGCTGAGATCGAGGACGGCTCGGTCTCGGTTGAGACTCTTGCCTCTCGGCTTTCCGAAAGCCTCGGCCGCGAACGGCTGACCGTCAACAACGTCATGAGTGCTTGCGTCCGAGTGGGCGTGAAGCCCAGCAGACGACGGACTTCGAATCCGGTTCCGGCTCCGAAGACGCTTCCGCCTGGTTTGAGTGAGACCGGTGGGATTGTCAAGGGCATCAACCGTCGCATTTGCGAGGTTGAGGAGAGTGCCGGCCGGGCCCATCGGCGTCTTGATGGGACTCATCGGCGTCTCGATGGGATTCAGAAGGCCCTCGATGGGCTTTCTAAGGCTGAGGAGCCGCGTCGTCAGGACCTTATCTCGTTGGACCGTCTCCGTGAGCTTGAGTTGCGGGTGACTGGCATGTGCGAGGTGTTGAACATTCTCGTGCGTGACCTCATCCCGGAGGTCAAGCGAGAGATGAGCCTGGGTCACGACTTCAGCCCGCTGAAATAGTAGCCGGGGGTGGCCCCACCCAGAATGGGTGGGGCCACCCCCTTTTTGGGGACAGAGGTATGAGAGCAACTGCCGAGATCCAGTTAGTCCAAGACTGTGAGTCAGTAAGGCTCTTTGACGCTCCAGTCTGCAGGTATCTGCAGATGTTAGAAGGTTGTGTCATTGTGCCAAAGGACTCGGTCGTCATTAAATACAGGCACAATGAGCAGCTCTTTATAAGAGTGCTAGGTGCAAACACATCTGAGACGACGTGTCTACGGGCTAAGTCGCTGAACACGATGATTGGTATGGCGGCGAGACAACTTGGTGAGTTACGCTGCCGTGTGATTCAGGCAAATGAGTCCTTTACCATCACGGTGCATACGCTATGAGTATTGAATCAAGCATACCAGATTGTCACTTCTGTGGCAAATCGATTGAGGGGCCTCCGTAAATGGGCTCCATGCGAGGGCACTGATATACTTGCCGCACCAACGGCATTTTCCTGGTTTTCGACCGATATACCTTACACATCCCCCGCCATCGACTGTTTCGGGAAAATCTCGGGAATCAGTAGGTAGGTACTTGACGCACCGGGCGTGGTGAGTATAATACAAGTATGATGAGCAGCACAAAAAAGAGCATGAAAGGCAACCCAATGAAAACCTTGATCGAAATCAACGACGAGCACGACACCTGCGAGTGCTGTGGCAAGACCGGGCTGAAGCGGGTTGCTTGGATTCGCATTGAGGATGGCACGGTTGTTCCGTTCGGTGTGTGCTGTGCCGCCAGCGTGCTGGGCGTTTCCAAAGCTGGTCTGAGCACTAAGGCCCGGGCGGTTGCACTGGCGAAAAAGTGGAGGGATGCTGGCCATCCCGCGGGGGTAATTGTCAAGGGACTCTGGAACCAGTTTGGGTTTCCCGTCGCCGTCGACGAATCCGCTCCTGGAAGGCCCGAGACGATCCGTATTGGGAGCTTCGGGCGGGTAGAAATGTGAGGAGAAGATTAAATGAATGTGACAATGCCAGGAGGAAGGCTCTGGGTCGACATCGACAGCGAAACCAGGATGAACGTGAACAACGGAGGGGCCGATACCATTCAACTGGAGTTTTGGGAGCAAGGCGATAGTTACGGCCGGCTGCTCATCCAAGGCAACCGTGGCCAACTTGCCATGTTCGCTCGGAACATTTTGGAGTTCGCAGCAAGAGAGGAAACTGGAAAATGAATGGCGACAGGCGAAAGAAGCTCGCAGGCACTCACGCACAAGAGGTATTGGCCCGGCAGTCCGATTCGCTTTTGGTAGAACATGCCCCTCGCAGCCATTTTTTTGATCTGGTTGCAAATGGTCGGCACCCAGGAGCCAGTAGCGGGGCGAAACGGGCGAGACGGCTGGCATTGGCGGTTGTGGATGACTTGCCAGGACTGGATGCCGAGGCCGTCGCGGGACTGCATGATTTCCTCGATTTGGTTGTCGCGATGCCGAGCACAGCCAGGGACTTGATCGAAGATGAGTGATCCACAATCGCTGCTCGAAGCCGTGCGGTACTTCTCGGATCTGGGCGTGTGCCATGACTACATGCGGCGGATTAAATGGCCACGCGGCAAGATCACGTGCCCCGACTGCGGCTCTGATCGAATCGGCGAGATCAAGACCCGTCACCTGTTGCGTTGCAAAGACTGCCGAAAGCAGT
This sequence comes from uncultured Thermotogae bacterium, assembly GCA_964504085.1. Taxonomy (GTDB): domain Bacteria; phylum Bipolaricaulota; class Bipolaricaulia; order UBA7950; family UBA9294; genus CAZDDA01. The sequence goes on from CAZDDA010000139.1 coordinate 2,601, forward strand.
TCTCGCACAAGGTCGGGACGATCTTCGAGGATAGCCCTCTCGGTTTGGACAAGTGGTTCGTCGCCGTGTGGTGCGTCGCCAACTGTAAGAATGGGATCAGTAGCCACGAACTTGGGCGGGCTCTCGGGGTGACTCAGAAGACGGCGTGGTTCATGCTGCACCGCATCCGATTGGCAATGGAAGCCGACGATGGTGACGGCTTCGACGGACCGGCCGAGGCCGATACCACCTACGTCGGCGGGAAGGCCGAAAACATGCACAAGCGGCGACGAGAGAAGACAATTCAGGGGCGGGGCTCCGTCGGTAAGGTGCCCGTGCATGGCGTTCTGCAACGCACCGTCGGCGACGAACTGAGCCAGGTCCGTGTCAGCGTGCTCGGCTCGGAGAATCAGGCCGAGTTGCTCCGACAGATTCGCGGCCGTGTCCGGCACGGGGCGGCCGTCTACACCGATGCCGCCAGCGCCTACGGCGACTTGTGTCTGACGCACGTCCACAGGGCGGTCGACCATTCGATGAGCTACGTCGACGGCGAGGCCCACACGAATGGGCTGGAGAACTTCTGGTCGCTGTTCAAGCGGGCCCTTGGGGGCACGTACATTGCCGTGGCCCCGTTTCACCTGTTTCGCTATGTGGAGGAGGAGGCGTTTCGCTTCAACAATCGGCTGAAGAGCGACTTCGGCCGGTTCTTCGCGATCCTGTCCCGCGTTGTCGGCAAACGCCCCACCTACCGTGTGCTGGCGGCCGTTGACGATGCGGGCTTCATGGGGATTGAGTAAATGCCACGTTTTACAGTGCACGTCGAATTGACCTTTGAGGACATCGAGGCCCCCACGCTCGATCAGGCTTGCGGGCTCGGTGAGATTTGGTGCGGTCCGGTCTGGCGAGGCCCAGACGCGAAGGCCGATGCAATCCGCTCTTACGGGGAAAGGTGTCAGGATGGCCAAAAAGAAAGCAGCGAAGAAGCCGAAGGGCTGGAGCAAGTTCGATCGGCTCGCCCGTCGGCTTGTGAAGGTGCCGAAAGAGGAGGCCCAGAAGCAACGTCGCAAGAAGCGGGGTAAGTGAAAACTCAGGCCATGCATCGGTCTATCTTGCATACTGGGTGTTTGGTGAGTCTAATAATTCAGTGCCCATGCGAGCTGTAATGACGCTCTGCACGAGGAGTTAGAAAAATGGGAGCATGGACATGAAATTTTCTGGAGTGCTGAACTGGCGAGACAGTGAGGGTCACTGCGGTACTATCGGTGACTTTCACGACATAGAGGCCAACAGCAAGGAGGAAGCCGAGAAAATTGTTCTCGATGAGCATTGGGATTCTCGACTAGACTCTGCTGGCTGTGGTGCGGAGATCATCTTCCACGATCACATCAACCACTGTGATTACGACCATGAAACCGCTGGCGAGGTAAGGTTATTGCCGACCGGTGGCGGCGGTAACGTCATCGTTTGCTATGGGTGCTTCTTGAAGGAGATGAGGTTTCGTAGGGACAGAGCTGCTGGTGGTGTCTCGTTCGACCTGCCGAGGTGGGAGGAGCTTGAGCTGTACGAGGGTGGGTAGGCAAAAGTATTTTCCAAATAGGAAACTACGGGCACACGGGAGCACACGGGAGCACACACACATGATCAGTAAGAAGAAGGTCGCTAACGAGTTAACCCTTCTAATCTACCGCTGCCTACAGGAAACAGCGTCCGGTGGATACCCGATACGGGATGACTCTTCTGATGGTGTCGGGATCTATATCAGTCGCATCGATCTGCGTGGTGGTACGTTGGAAGTATCTATCGAGCTGGTAGAGGCAGATCGAATCCTTCGCCAGTATGACTACTCGATAAGGATAGCTGACGAGAAGTTGGAGAGGCCGTGTATCGCTTCTCCATCTGAGCTAGCTGAGTTGGACGATACCGCGTAACACTAGGAGATTCTCATGATCATTGATGCTGCGCTCTTTGACTGTAATGACGGGGAGTATGTTGAGGAGTTGTCGCTACTCCAGAGCCGCATGTTTGATTCAAGCGGCGTTGGTCCTATCTCTCGGATGCCGCGAGATATTTGTCTCCGTAATTGCCCCAAGGAGGGCCAGCTACGATCTTTTGTACTTGATCGGGTTGATCGCTCTGGCGGTGATATTGCTGGCTGGAGGTTCAGGGAGGCACGTGGACCTAACTGGTCGGGGCTGAAGATTCTAATCATCAATGATTAGTCTGCTGCCTTAGCGCGGGCTGTCTCGGTGCTACGGGGTGGTGGGCAAGACCCCACACAGGAGGCCGAGATGGAAGAGACACGTACTCTTGAACTTCCCGTCGCTGATGATTACGTGCCAAGCGAGGGAGAACTAGACAATTTCGTGTACCTCTGTTGCAAGTACGGTGGCAACTGGGGTATGAGAAGGACTGATCTTGCTATTTGCTTGTTGATGGCTGGCGGGTGTGAATCGATTGTTGGGAATGCGGGCTTGACACGGTTGTGTGAGGTCACATGTGAGTACCTCTGGGACCATATTTGTGGTGAGCCGGAGGAAGTGAGTCCCGACGATATTTTCGACCACCTGAAGCCGTTGCTGAAGACATTCTACGAAGGGACCACGGTCGCGGATCGTTCAAACACGGAGTAGAGCTATGCTACAAAAGACAATTTCAATGCCGACGGGAACCATCAACACTCGCTTCGGTGAGGTCACCTGGGTCGCGGAGGATGAAAACTCGATCGTGTTCCGGGGTGAGGACCTGACTATCAACAGAGTTCCCTATAATGGGTTCGCGATTGCCCGGCGGGATGGGGCCGGTTTGTGGTCGGGTTTTCTGAGAGCTGGGTTACTCGTCAGAATCGTGTGGAACCGACTTTAGCTGCTAAGAAGTCCTGGAATGAGACTACGGAGGGGTTAGCTCGCGGGCTTGATACGTTGGAATTCCGTCGGGAAGCGAAGGTTTGGCGGCTCCAAAATTCCATCAACGAGACCATGAAGACGATCTCAGAGTTGAATGACTCGGCCAGGGAATAGGAGGAGAAGCTGACGAAGCTTGAGTCTGAACTTGAATCCATAGTAAGGACGTTTGATTGCGATTAGCTTGCCCAGCAGGGCGGGGCCGGGCGCGTGAGCGCGGGCCGGCTCCGTGCTACGAGTGGGTAGTGGTGGGCCCCGGGCAGCGGGGCACGGCCCCCGGGCGGGGCGAGAGCAGCCGCAGAGAGGAGATGAGATATTGGTTGACTGAAAGCTGTTACCCCTCGACTCACCCCGATGGAGGAGCGAGGTAGGCTGGAGGTGCATCGGGGGGCACGGCCTTCCGGGGGTCGTGTCAAAGCCATTCTATCTAGATTCACTTTCACAAGGAGAGATGATTTGTCCAAGAAAGAAATTCTAGGGACTGCGATGTCGGTTGGGGCATTGATTAGGGCTCTTGAGTCGTGTGACCAGGATGCGCCGGTCTTGGCTCTTTCTGATTACGGTGATCATGCTCATACGGAGCGGGCACTTCCGGTTGAGTCGGCTGACGAGGTACCCGGGGTCCAGTTGTATGGCTCCGCGTACAGCCAGTCTGGACTCGCTTTCCGCCTTGGTGATGATGGTGCGGGGCCGTTTAGCGAGCCGGACGAAGACGATGAGGATGACGGC